>JANOGQ010000097.1:0-4463 GCA_031406105.1 Lysobacterales bacterium
ATGATTTGCAATCATTGAAAGTGGTGGCACATCCTTGTGCCGCGACAGCTCTGAACGAATCAGAGTTGCCTTCAATCAGTGCCTCGCGCCCCTGGTGGGCAAACAAGAGTAATCAATCATGAACTTCGAAGATTTGAAACATTGGCTCAAGGAAAAACAGATCACCGAGATCGAATGCCTGGTGCCTGATATCGCTGGTATTGCCCGCGGCAAGATTACGCCCGCCAACAAATATCTGCGTGAAGAGAGCATTCGCCTGCCGGAAAGTCTGTTTGGCCAGACAGTAACCGGTGATTGGCCGGATGATGATCTTTACGCAACCATAGTCGATCCGGCTGAGCGGGATATGCATGTCAATCCCGACCCCGCCACAGTACGCCTGGTGCCCTGGGCGCATGAGCCTACTGCACAGATCATTCACGACTGCTATTACCGCGATGGCACGCCGGTGCAGATGGCGCCTCGCAATGTGCTGAAGTCGGTGCTCAAATTGTTCAATGATGAAGGCTGGGCACCGGTAGTGGCACCTGAGCTGGAGTTCTATCTGACCGAAATGAACAAGGATCCGGATTATCCCCTGGAGCCACCCATAGGCCGCAGCGGTCGCAGGGAAACCGCACGCAAGTCCTATGGTATCGATGCGGTCAACGAATTTGATCCTTTGTTTGAAATGATGTACGACTTCAGCGCTGCCCAGGAATTGGACATTGATACGCTGATCCACGAAGAAGGCGCGGCGCAGATGGAGATCAATTTCCATCATGGTGATGCGCTGAATCTGGCTGACCAGGTGTTTGTGTTCAAGCGCACGGTGCGCGAGGCGGCCATCAACCATAAGTGTTTTGCCACTTTTATGGCCAAGCCACACGAAGAAGAGCCGGGCAGCGCCATGCACGTGCATCAGAGTGTGGTCAGCACCACTGATGGCAAGAATATTTTCAGCAATGAAGATGGTACGCCTTCAAAGTTGTTTTACTGGTTTATTGGTGGTCAGCAGAAATACATGAATGCGGCGGTGCCTTTCTTTGCGCCGAACATCAACTCCTACCGTCGTCTGCAACCGGGTGGCTCGGCTCCGATCAACCCGCATTGGGGGGAAGATAATCGCACCGTGGGTTTGCGGGTGCCTGGCTCTGATCCGGAAAACCGCCGCGTTGAGCACCGTTTGAGTGGTGCGGATGTAAACCCCTACCTTGCGTTCGCTGCGATGCTGGCGACGGGTTACCTGGGCATTAAAAACCAGGTTGATCCAACTCGGGAAATCATCGGCAGTGCGCACAACTTGCCCTATGGCCTGCCACTGACGATTGAAGAAGGCTTCCGTCATCTGGATGGCTGTCAGGAGTTGATCGATATTCTGGGTCCGCGATTTGTGCTGTGTTACAAGGCGGTCAAGATGGCGGAATATGCTGAATTCCAGAAGGTGATCAGCTCCTGGGAGCGGGAGTTCCTGTTACTTAACGTTTAACTTTTTTAACGACGGCGGTCACGCAATGTGGCCGCCGCGCCGGATCCATTTCAAATATGGCCCGACGGCGGTAAGAGCTTCACGAGGCACCATGGCCAACGCTCCCCGCTGGTGCATGGCTCGATGTGCTGCACCACTTTGGCAAGCAGAGCGCACCAATGGTTTGCTGCAAAAATTCATTAACTTTATGTAAACAATAAGAAAACAGCCAATGGCACGGCACTTGCAGAGACTACTCCGAGTTCTTCATCAGCAGCCGGATATAAGCTGGCAGGAGTGGGTTTCATGAAATTCAAAAAGCCATGCAGAGTTGCAGCAATCAGCGCAGGCATGGGTTTGATGATGCTGGCCCTATCGTCCAGTGCGTCGGCGGATTTTTCCGCTACCGCCACCGTTGTCTCTGATTACGATTATCGCGGCTACTCGCAGACTGCTGGCGATTGGGCCTTGCAGGGCAGTGTGGCTTATGAACACGAAAGCAGTTTCTACGCATCAGTCTGGGGTTCTTCGCTGGATTGGGGCAGCAACAGCGATGCAGATATCGAAATGAACTATGTTGCAGGATTCACTCAGGATTTTGGCGACAGCGGCGTCGCCTGGGACCTGGGCTTGCTGTACTACAACTATCCCGGTGCTACTTCTGCCGACTTTCTGGAAATCTATGGCGGCTTGAGCTGGAGCTATTTCAGGATCAAGCTTTCCTATTCCGATGACTTCGCAGGTTTGGGTGCCAGTGCCTGGTATGTCGATGGTGGCGCCAGCCACGACTGGGAAAATGGATTCGGTGTATTTGCCTATGCCGGGTACAGTTTTGGAAACGCCTTCGAGCGTGGCGAAGGATTGCCTTTCGGCGCCCCCGACTATTACAACTATGGCTTGGGTGTCGCTTACAGCATCGGTGATCATGTTTCCCTGGAGGCCAGGGCGGTGGGCACCAACCAGGATGGCGTCTACAAGACTGAGAGTGGTGTATTCGAGAACGATTTCCGGGGCCTTGTGGGCATCACGGTTGCATTTCCCTGATTTACAGAAATACTTCTGGCCAGCATACGAGGTGTTAAATATAATAGACGACCTGAATTGACTAAAAGATCAGAGGTTGTCATGAGTGTATCGGCCGCGGCAGTAGACGCCTATTGGATGCCATTTACCCCCAACCGGGACTTCAAACAAAAGCCCCGGATCATCGTGGGTGCAGAAGGCCATTACTACCTGACAGCCGATGGTCGCAAGGCCTACGATGCCTTCTCAGGTCTTTGGACCAGCGGGTTGGGCCATTGCCATCCGCGCATAGTTGAGGCTGTGCAGAAACAGGTAGCGAAGCTGGATTACTGCCTGGGTTTCCAGGGTGGCAATGACCGGGTATTCCAGCTGGCCGAGAAAGTCACAGCCATGGCGCCCGAGAGCATAAATCGGGTATTTTTCACCAACTCGGGTTCCGAGTCGGTCGATACTGCTCTGAAAATCGCACTCGCCTATCACCGCGCCCGCGGTGAAGGCCATCGCACCCGCTTCATAGGCCGCGAACGCGGTTATCACGGGGTGAATTTCGGTGGCATGTCGGTAGGTGGCATGTCGCCCAATCGCAAAGCCTTCGGCTCCAGCCTGCTGCCCGCCGTAGATCACATGCGTCATACCTGGGATCTGGAGCACAATGCTTTCAGTCGCGGCCAGCCAGCCTGGGGTGCGCACCTGGCCGATGATCTGGAACGTTTGTGTGGTTTGCATGATGGCAGCAATATTGCCGCAGTCATCGTGGAACCGGTTGCTGGCTCAACTGGCGTTCTGCCACCGCCGGTGGGCTATCTGCAAAAGCTTCGCGAAACCTGTGACCGCCACGGAATTCTGTTGATATTTGATGAAGTCATCACCGCTTTTGGCCGTGTGGGTGCAGCATTCGGATCACAGCGCTTTGGCGTTACGCCGGATATCATCACCACCGCCAAAGGACTGACCAACGGCGTTATTCCCATGGGCGGTGTGTTTGTCCAGGACAAAGTGTATGAGGCTTTCATGCAGGGTCCGGCCGGTGCCATCGAGCTGTTCCACGGCTACACCTACTCGGGCCACCCGGTTGCTGCGGCTGCGGGTATCGCTGCGATGGAAACTTACGAGATTGAAGGCACCTTCGAACAGGCGCGTTCTCTGGAAGCCCATTTCGAAGCCTGCCTGCATTCCTTTGACGATCATCCCAAGGTCAAGGATGTGCGAAATTTTGGCCTGATGGGCGCCATTGAAATGCACTCCCGTGATGGAGCGCCCGGCGCGCGCGGCATCGAGATGCACAAAAAATGCTTCTGGGAAGAGAACCAGGTAATACGCAACGCCATGGATATCCTGCAATTTGCGCCGTTCCTGAATTCCAAACCGGACGAAATGACCCGATCATTCGAAGTCATTCGCAAGGTATTGAACAGCATCGATTAGCCCCAAATATCTCTGCGAGGAGAGTGATATGAACACAGAAGCAGCGCAAGCGCTTTACACCATCGACAGCACCATCGGCAGCATTGGCCATTTCATAAACGGTGAAATGATAGCCAGCAAGGGCCGCAGCCAGCCTGTTTATAACCCTGCTACTGGCGCGGTGGTCCGCGAAGTTGCATTGGCCAGCAAAGCCACCGTTGAACAGGCCATTGCTGCTGCTGAACAGGCTTTTCCGGCATGGCGGGATACCCCGCCGCAAAAACGCGCACGCATCATGTTCCGCTTCAAGGAATTGCTGGAGCAACACGCAAGTGAAATTGCTGCGCTGATTTCCGAGGAGCATGGCAAGGTTCTGCACGATGCACTGGGTGAACTGCAACGCGGTATCGAAGTGGTGGAGTACGCCTGCGGTGCACCAGAATTGCTCAAAGGCGAACACAGCAAGAATATCGGCCCGGCCATGGATTGCTGGAGCGAATTCCAGCCTTTGGGCGTGGTGGCAGGTATCACCCCTTTCAATTTTCCTGCCATGGTGCCCATGTGGATGTATCCCATGGCGCTGGTTTGC
>JANOGQ010000141.1:0-4215 GCA_031406105.1 Lysobacterales bacterium
CTTGCAGCTATTTGCCGCACTGCGGCCGCGGTCTCCCACAAAGGTAGCCACTGCACTTCAAATTGAGACTTTTTGACGGCTGCGGTCAGTAAACGATGGCAGCCACCATAGCAATCCGGCGGAGCGATCAGCACATCGCCGGCTTTGAGCAATTGGGTTGTGAGGTGAACCGCTGCCATACCTGAAGCAGTAACAACTGCACCAACGCCACCTTCAGCGGCTGCCAATGCACCTGCTAATTGGTCGCGAGTAGGGTTTCCGGAACGGGTGTAATCGTATTGGCCTTTCTCAGCAAACTTTGGGAATGCGAAATTTGAACTGAGATAGAGCGGCGGAATCACAGCTCCGTGATTGTCATCACAATTCACTCCGAATCGGGTTACAACAGTTTCCTGGTTCAACTTGCCCATGTCACTCACTTTTGGCTGCGTCAGGGAAAGGCCAGGGCAATAAGGCACGAGCATTCACGGCGCCGAATGCCTCTGTGAATTTCGTTGCTGTGTCGTTGATTTTTGTCATTTTCGGACCTTTCAGGATTGATTAAATCTCATCCGGAAATTCCGCCAGGCGGGGTGAGTATGACCAGGCCCATCAGAACAGCTGCCAGGTCACTCATTTCCCGAACAACTCAGAAAAACTGAGCCACTCGCTGGAATTGGCACCTTTTCGAAGTGGTTAGCTGCGAAGGTTGCCCCGGCATCAAAGGGCCATTCCCTCCGCCGGTCTAAATGAGTACAGCGGGATTGTATGCGAAGTTTTAAGCTGGGTGCAAGCCAATCCATTCAAACTCATTGAAACGTCCACACCCACTCGCTAAGGAAACTTCGATTGACTGAGGCACAAAATAATCAGAGCTTTACTGGTAATCCTTGTAAGATTTCTCCTCAACAATCTCTGAACCCAGATAGGTATTCAGTTCCTTTTTCACCCGTGAACGGCGATCATTGGTGAAGTAAACGTTTCTGGCCAATTCGATAAAGCGTTCTTCGAAACGCTGGAGGCGCTCTTCATCCCGAATAGCATCTTCAATCTCCCAGAGCGCTTCGTTGATCTCCTTCAATTGAGCATGCATGCGGCGAATATTTTTATCATCGACGACTTTTTCTGCCCAGACCTCCCTGAGCAAAGCCAACTCGCGACGCACATTGAGTAACTTTCCTTCTTCCGGGATACGTTCAGACTTGATCTCCAGTATGGTGATCTTGTCCAGCACTTCGCCGGGAGAAACCGGTACGAGAATATTGTCCATCATGCTCTCCTGTCAGGCCCACAACACCTGAGTGAAATCAGAGTTTCTACGACATAAAGTGCTGTCGCCAGTCTGATCGATTGTAATTGCACAGTATGAAGCCAGGCTGTCTAAACCCGGAATCGATAATCGCGATTGGGGTCCCGCTCAATATCAGGCGGATAACTCTGTCGTTTCGCAGCATAGTATGCGGCCCGGGAATCCCCCTCTGAAAGTTTGTTAAATGTGATGTAAAGAACCCGACGTGCCTGGTGGGTGTGATTGGGTGCCGAACGATGGGGAGCAAAGGAATCGAAAAACACCGCATCACCCGCCTGGCAATGAACCGATTCATAGTGTGAACCGCCGCTATGCAGCTCAGGCAATGGCGCCCATTTTTCACCCAAAAGGCCTTGCTTGTGCATGCCAGGCAGCATTTCGAGGCTGCCGTTCTCGTTGTTGGTTTCATCAATCGCGACCATGGCCGTCAGGTGGATACTGGCATATTCATCCCAGCCAGCCTGCACATCCTGATGTTCCCTGAAGCCATCTCCACCGGGAAGTTTGAAATTGATCTTGTCCTTGAACAGAACAGCCGGCTCTCCAAACAATTCGGAGACAGCCTGTTGCATTCGCCGGGTAGTAATCAACTTGCTGAAGCCCTCGTGATAGGACACAAAGTTTTCGATGCGACAAAGTATTCGGCGACCATCTGCCTGGCTGGTTTCGTAATACATCATTTGTTTGCCCGGCTGTTCGGGTTGGGCTGCAAGCTCATCTGTCCAGTTACTGATTTCCTGAATTTCCGCACGGGCGTACAGACCACGAATCAGCACGAAACCGTCGTGGTGAAAACTTTCGATTTGCTGCTGACTCAGTACCGATCGTTCCGACATAATTTAATCCGAATCAAAGCCCCGCTTGCACTTGGCGCACTGACCAGTTCGCCCACAAGCTCTTGACTAGCGAAATGAGGTTATTGGTAGTCCAGTACAAGACCATTCCGGAAGGAAAAGTATAAAACAGCACGAAGAATGCGCCTGCCAGCAGTATCATGTTACGGACTTGCTTTTGTCGCAATTCTGCCTGCAATGCCAGGGGCTTGTGCAGCAGCGAAGCCCAGACTGACAGGCCTGTCATCAGCAAGGGTAAAAGATTGAAACCGCTGCCAAAAAAAGGCAACTCGAAAGGCGTGTGCACGAACTGGTCGGGTCTGGACAGATCATCAATCCAGAGAAATGAGGTATTCATGAGATTGATATTTTCGGCCAGCATATCGAAAGCGCCAATGAAAACCGGGATGACAATAGCCACTCCCAGCAGGCTTTTCAGGCTGTAGAGTGGGTGTATGCCTTCTGATTTATACAAAGCTATTATTTTATTGGCCTGCTGTTCTCCCTCGAACTCGCCTTTGATGCGGGTCAACTCTGGCGCAAGGCGCGCATCTGTGTGGTTGACCTGCTGCTGCACGCGATCAGCAATTCGGCTCAATGGCAACATCATGAAGCCCACGCAGATTGAAAGTAACATGATGGCAAATCCCCAGCACAAAACCAGGGACTGTATCCAGGCTAACAAAACTGCGAGGGAAATACAGATCCAGCGCAACCAGAACCAAAGGCCTGCATACATCAGATCAGGCAGCAATTCATCCACATCCGCCAGTGCAGAGCGCTCCACCGGCCCAAGATAGATCTGCCAATTCACCGCATTCGCTGCGCCTCTGCTGACCAGAAGTGGGTCCAGATTTTTTTCTGCAGTTTGTAGGGTATAAGTCAGCGGCTCATCAGCTGTGATCAGCACAGCCCAGAAACGACTGCGATAGCCAACCCACTCCATGGCGACTTCAGTGATCTCCAGGTCGTCCAGTGAAATCTGCTGCACATTTCCAGGCCCAATGGCCAGATATCGAACTTGCTCCAGCCACTCACCGAATCCTGGCGCCTCACGGGCTCGAAATTCTTCGTCAGCCCGCAAGATGACTTCACCCAGCCCCTGAGTTTCAAGCTGGATGCCGTAACCCGTTCTGGCCACTGTCCAGCGCAGAAACTGGCCGCCAGGACCCTGGAACATCAAGCTGTGGTGACGATCATTGCTTTCTTCAGTCAACTTCCAGGGGCTTTCTGACAGCCCCACGAATCCGATCAGACTTTGGTCATGCCTGAGGGTCAATCGCCCTGCTGAACTCTGGATGCAGGTGGGATGACAAACCTGAGCGGACAGTAACTGCCCTTGTTCACCGAAACTTAAATGCATTTGTTCGGTGGATAACTGGCTGGCTGCCCTGGCTGAATCAACCAGCAGAACACTCAGGAGAGCGCTCAGTATTACGGTGATGTTGGTTAAGCGCATCATCATTGGTAAAAGCGTGAATTCTGCTCAGTGACATCCTTCAACACTTCAGCCCGCACTTCGGGATTGGCGCGAATGCGATAGTTCCAGTCGCGCACTTCATAGCGGCCGCTGGGATAAGTAACCGTAATCTGGTCAGGCTCAAGCATGGCGTAATTGTAGTAACTGCCCGCCAGTAACCACCGCCAGCTTTTACCGGCGAACAGGTTTTGTCCGATGGAGTAATCTTCTGCCGGATTGGGGCAAGCCAAAAGCTCCTGCATGAGGGTAGGCACGATATCGTAATGTGAACTGCGGTGCTCAAAGCTGGCTGGGTTGCGCCCTGGCCAATGGATGATCAGTGGCACCTGCAATTGATAACGCGTATACCCGGAACCATGACCACCGAGGCCTGCCCCGCTTTCATCAAATTCTTCTCCATGATCCGAAGTAACGACCACCACCGTGTTATTGGCCAGCCCTTCAGCTTCCAGCTGGGCCATAAGCTTTTTTAAAAGCTGGTCCACGAATCGGGCTGAACGTCTGTAACTGGTAAACTTCACGCTCTGCTTCTGTTTGTCTTGAGGCTGTAGTCCGGGATCCGATGCCAGCTCTGGCGGATAACTCCGGACATTGGGAGCATCGAAAAAAAGGAA
>JANOGQ010000166.1:0-2060 GCA_031406105.1 Lysobacterales bacterium
AACCAAAAAGAAGAAATCGAAACGCAACCGGCGATGCGCTGAACTACGGCGCCTCCCAAACTGGCCCTGGTTGTCAGTGCGCAGCCCTTAGCACTTCGCCCAATATTCGGCGTCCGATGATTCGTCTGCTGAGCGAGCCATCGTGCCACCACCACCCGTCTGCGTCCATGCGTGCGGCGGCACGCAGGAATCGCTCGGTCACCTCCTGAAAGTCTTCATCAGTATAGTCGTGGCTGAAGATCAGTCGTCCAGTGCCGATCCAGCTCAGCTGCAGTCCTTCGGCGCGCAGGTAGTACTGCAGCATCCAGTGATAGCGACCGGGGCGCGTGTAATCCACGGTGCAGATGGAGACCAGGTTGCGCAATTGCAACGGAAAACTGCGCTCGGTGAGGCGTTGGTTAAGCCCCGCGAAACGCTGGTTCCAAAGCGCCTCCGTTCCCGCTGCGGCTTGGCGGTAAGCCGGTGTCGTGACGTGGCGCAGAAACTCGTTCATGGCGGTCATCACATAGGGGTGCGAGTTAAAGGTGCCGCGCGCGAAGCACAGATCGCTCGGAAAGTCGTCCCGATAGCGCTTCATCAGTTCACGACGCCCGCACAGCACTCCGACGGGCAGCCCGCCGCCGATCGTTTTGCCGTAAGTCACGAGGTCCGCTTGCACGCCGAAGTACTCCTGAGCCCCTCCAGGCGCAAGCCGGAAACCGACGAAGACTTCGTCAAAGATCAGCGCAATGCCCCGCTCCCGGCAAACTTCCCGCAAGGTCTTCAGCCAGTCCACGTAGGGATCCTTATTGAGCACCGCGCCCGTCCGGCCGGCAATCAACGTTGCATCGGAACGTGCGGCAGCGTTGGGATCCAGGCACTGCAGCGGATTGATCAGCACACAAGCTATGTCGCGGCGCGAGCGCAGCACCGCCAGGCTCCGTTCGCTTTGCTCCGCCAGCAACAGCACGTCCCGCGGATGCTGCGGATTGCCGGCACCGGGTTGAACACCATCCCACCAGCCGTGGTAGGCACCGCAGAACATCACCAGTTTGCGTCTGCGCGTGTGGTAGCGGGCCAGCCGTACCGCCTGCATCACGGCCTCGGTGCCCGACATATGGAAAGAAATCGCGTCAAGCCCGGACACCGCCCGCAGCATCGCCGCATTTTCAGCCACGACCGGGTGGTAGGGTCCCAGCACCGGGCCGAGTGCCCGGGCCCTTACGGCGCCGCGCGCCATGAATTCCTTGTAAGCCTCGTAACCCAGCAGATTGACGCCGTAGGATCCGCTGACATCATAAGCCCAGTTGCCGTCAATATCGCGCAGGCGCACACCGTCCGTGGCATCCGCTACCGCAGTCACCGGCAGGTGCTCGGCGACCAGGCGACGGAACTGGAAAGGCACGCGATTGGCATTGGTGAACTGCAGGTCAGAAACGTCCGGCCCCATGGCCGCCCCGGCTGCCAGTGAGCGAGGCGCTCGCGCTTTCAGCTCCTGGCCCAGCGCGATCAGGCTGGAGCGACGCCGCGCAGCCACGTCGGCGGGAGGATCATCCCAGGCGAATGCCTTTTGCTCGTCGTATTCGTAGGCCCGCAGCTTCCGCGATAATCGTCTTGCAATTCGGCCGTGACCTGTCAGAGATCGGTGCTTGGCACGTGACAAGCGGATACGATCGCGCACAGGGCGGCCCAACGCAATAGCAACCGTCGCTCCAAGTAGCAAAAAGCCGGGTAACCAGCTTTGAAGATTCATTTCTCACCCGATCGCCTGCAAATTACGCTCAAGATTGACGGGTTAGCGATCCCTTTGATCAATATTGCATGCGCAGGCCGAGCATGCCGTTCCAGGAATAAATCTCGTTTTCCGCGAGGCGACCTGTGTTACGTCCGCTGACATACCGCAACGGTTCGTCGGTCAGGTTTACTAATGTCAGGTACACATCAAAGTTGTCGTTGAGGGCATAGCTGGCTTTAAAATCCAGTTGTCCGCGGGAATCGAGGTAGAGATCTTCGTTAAAGTCGCCGCCGACCTCATCGAGATACTCGCTGCGGTAGTTGTAGGCCAGCCGCGCCTCGAAGCC
>JANOGQ010000214.1:0-6759 GCA_031406105.1 Lysobacterales bacterium
CCGCCGTTGGGCTGAAGCACATCGGCACCCACACGCTGCGCAAGACGTTCGGTTACTGGTTCTATCAGCAGCACAGGGATCTAGCGCTGCTGGCCAAGCACTTCGGGCACTCCGACCCATCGATCACGGCGCGTTATATCGGGCTGGACCAGGACACTCTGGACAGTGCAATTGGAAAGTTCCGGATTTAAGGGCGCGAAAATGCAACACATTGAAAAACAAACAGTTCATTTCAGCGGGGGCAGTGTGGAACTCAAGAGAGGAAACCACGCAAAACCACACGGGATAAGGGTTTAGGGCGATGAGGCAGTTCAACAGAATACCCGTTGAAGTGAATTGCAAGGGGTTAAAAGTGAACAAAGCCGCAAGGGTAAAGGGTTTTAAGTGGTGCGGAATAGGAGCAATTCCACTCAATACGCAAAATGTGGAACTGAAAAAGAAGTGAACTCAGACAGAGAAACGGGCCGCACATGAACCCGCTCCAGCAATTCCCAGCGCAGCTGCCCACCATCGATGACTTCATCGAAGGGCAGCGCAGGGCAGGGGTGTCGGTTCACCTGGCGCGGCAACGCTATGCGGAACACCGCAAGGCCCAGGTGTGGGGCAATGAGGTTTACCTGGTCACCCTGCACCGGAACTACAAAGGCGAGATGAACGCCAGCGGCCCAGCCAGGACGATGCTTAGTGTGCGGCGCATCGATGGGCGGCCCTTCGGCGACTGGGCAGATCTGCAGATCATCAAGAATCAACTGCTCGGACCCGAGGCCGAGCTGGCTCAATTGTTCCCGGCGGAGTCGCGGAAGGTGGACATGGTTAACAACTACTGGTTCTACGACAACGCCGGCTTGCGGTTCAAATTTGGCGCAAAAAAAAGAGAGGTGAATAATGCCGCTTGACAGCATGATCGCATCACTGGGCGCGGGCACACTGGCCGCAGACCCGAAGAAAATACCGGGCGGGGTTCCCACACTGACGCACGAAGACATCCTGGCATTCACCGCTAACGCGAGCCGCCACGAGTTTCAGCTGCTGCTGGCCAAATATGTTGGGGATGAGTCCGCCAGAGGCCGGGTGGAAAAATGGCTGGTGCGAGTGAGCATTCGTGAGTGGTTTATTAACCCGGCTTACCGCACGGTGCGTCTGGAGGCTCAGCAGCTGCTCAAGCTCACCGAGCTGGCTGTAAGGTGCTGGCTCAATCCGCAGGACAAGCCAGCACTGTCGAAGCGATCAAGAGCCGCGTTTATCGGCGCCCAGATTGATCAGTACCGATCGCGATTCGAGCCGCACTATGCGTTCCTGGTGGGGGAGCTGGGATTTCACGAACAAGCAGCATTGCGGGCAGTCTCCGTGGCGATGGCCAAGGATAGACAAGTGTGAAAATCAGGTGACCTTGTAAAACCACACTGAACCGTGCTAAATTCCCACGCTAGAAGTTCTGACTTTAAAGCAAACCGCCTCCGAGGCGGTTTTTTCGTTTATAGCCCCCAACCACAAAAAGGCCCACCCATGAACCAGCCGCAAACTGCGCCATCGGGAGGCTTTCTTCCGGACGGATGGCATGTCGATAAACGAATCTCAATTGGTCACCTGATCACTACAGCAACCGTGGCGGTTGCGCTGATGGTCTGGATGTTCGAGCTGGAGAACCGGGTAACGGTCTCCGAGGTGAAAATCACTGCGGTTGAAAAATCCTACGAAAAAGCCACCGGGGATCAAAGCGTTCAGTACGTCGAAATCATCAGGCGGCTCGAACGACTAGACCAAAAGATAGACGCGGCACAATGATGACAACTATCGCAAAACACAAACGCAGGATATACCAGTGCCTGCTGATGCTACTGTGCCTGGCGGCTGCCTGGTGTTCATTCATGCTGTTCGAGCAGGCCGGCTACGCTCTGGACTGGGGCGGGCGCATGTTCCGCACCCTGAGCGGTGGTGTGATGGGCCTTGTGTTCAGCCGCTGGGTGTTGGGCCTGAACCTGTCCGAGATCAACGCCGCTGATAGGCCTGTATCTGCCATCAGCCAAGCGCTGGTCGTTGCCGGCTTTGCCATCGCCGTAGGCTGATGCGCGCCGTCATCCTGTTCCTGCTGCTGATCAACACGGCAGCAGCGCAGGGCATTCCGTGGCAGGCGTGGGAGTATCGCGAGGCGATGAGCGAGTCCGCGTGGCAGTATTTTGGCCCATCAGCACCCATTGCGGCCCTGGCGGCACAGATCCACCAGGAAAGCGGATGGCGGTGTGATGCGGTGAGCTGGGCAGGCGCCCAGGGTTGTGGGCAATTCATGCCCGGAACCGCCAAGGATATGGCCGCACGGTTTCCTGCAGCATGTGCCCCCGCCAATCCGTTTTCGCCTGAGTGGGCATTCCGCTGCAGGGATCTGTATCTGCGCTCACTGATCCGCGCATCAAGAACGGCAGGCACAGATCACTGTTCCGCCCTGGCCTTTGGCCTCAGAGCCTACAACGGCGGGCTGGGCTGGATACGCAAGGACCGCGCGCTCGCTGCCAAGGATGGCTCAAACTCAAACGACTGGTTGGCAGTGCAGCCCTATAACGCGGGGCGGTCACCCTCAGCCTACCGTGAAAACACTGAATACCCAGTACGCATCTTCCGCCTGGAAGAACGTTACGCATCATGGGGCAATTCAACCGGGTGTGTGCAGTTATGAGTAAATCAACGTTTGTCATAGTCACCCTGGCCATCCTGCTGACTGGCGCTTTAGGGTTGTGTGTGGGATTGCGTGATGCGAACACATTGCTTATCCATGTGAACAGCAATCTCCTGAACGCGCCGGTGCCTTCGCATCCCGTACACGATGCGGATATCACCGCATGGTATGAGCCGGACGGTAGTATCACGCTTATCGTCAATGGACAGTTCGTGCACCAGATTCATGGCACGATCTGTACACGACTGTGATCTGGCTCAAGATCGCGCTGGTCGTCAGCCTGATGGGCGGCGCTTATGGCGCAGTCCGTATGTACGACAAGAACGCCAAGGAACTAGGCGAAGCCCGCGCCACCATTGAGTTGCTGAGTGACCAGCTGGCCGAGAGCTATCAGACCATCGAGGATCTGCGCACCTCACGTGATGACGTGAACGAGCGCATGCGCGGCCTGATCACCGACAACAATGCCGCAGTCGAGGCCGAGGTGGAACGCCGCCGGCAGGTCGCCCTTGAGCGTGATCGCGCCCGTGAGGCGCTACGCATCGCCCTTGATGCCATCCGAACGGAGAGTGAAAACGATGCCGAGTTTGCGCACTGGCTGGATCAGCCTGTCCCTGCTGCTGCTTGGGACCGGTTGCGCGCAGTCTCCGAGTAAACCGCCCGCCGCATGTGGCGACCAGGTAGAGCCCGTCAAGCAGCTGGTGGACGCTCAATGCCCGGTGATCGAGCCCTGCCCGCCCGTGCCGCGATCCGGAACGAATGAAGAGCTGCTGGCCTGGGCGATGCGCTGTGGAAATGGATTAAGGAATTGAAGTTCATGAATCAAACGACACACAAAACCGCTGAAAGCCAAGCGCGGCGAGGGTTTGCGCGGGTCCTCCCGCAGGGGTGACCCTAACGGGTGCCAGGGATCGCGAGATTTCACTATTTATGAAATTTTCCAGGAATCGGGTTTGTTGTTGTCATGGTGAGTAAGAAGAAGGCTACTGGAAAGAAAGCGGTCAATTCGAAAAAGCCGACGAAATCAACGAGGCAGGAACACCGGCTGACTCATGACCAGATGTCCAAGTCGCTGGGTATCTCACCGCAAGCATTCAGGCTGTGGGGTGTGGAGCCGGTCGAAAAGCAGCCGCCGTTTGTTTTCTACACCGTGGCGGATGTCCTGGCCAACCGGCTGGCCCACCAGGCCGCAAAGCTGGAGAGGCCATCCGATGGAGCCTCAGTAGCAGAACGAATGAAAGCCGAAGGCGATGCAAAGTTGCGGCTGACACTGGCCCAGGCTGAAGGCCAGGAGATCAAGAACGCGCAGCTTCGCAAGGAGTTGGCGCCTGTGTCGGTAATCGAGTGGGTAATCGGCAAAGCCGGCGGCCAGATCAGCGCGATCCTCGATGCCATCCCGCTGCAGCTGAAAAAGCGCAATCCGAAATTGACAGCGAGCAACCTGGAAACGATCCGGCGCGATATCGTCAAGGCCCAGAATGCGGCCTCCCAGATGACTGTGGATCTTGATGAGTATTACGACTCAGCCACAGATAAATAGAGCGCTGGCACGGGGCCTGTGGTCGCTACATAAACCGTTACCGCTCCGACTGAGCGAGTGGGCCGAGCAGCACTTCTACCTGTCGCCTGAATCGTCCTACATTCAGGGCCGATGGGAGAGCCTGCCGTTCCAGGTGGCGATCATGGATTGCATCAGTAATGATGACATCCGCACCGTCACTGTGATGAAGTCCGCCCGCGTCGGCTTCTCAAAAATGATTGTTGCTGCGATCGGCTACTTTGCCGAGCACAAGCAGCGCAACCAGGCAGTGTTCCTGCCGGTTGACCAGGATGCGGATGACTTCACAAAGGATGAAGTCGATCCGATGCTCAGGGATTGCGTGTCGGTGCAGCGGGTTTTCCCGTACTACGCCACCAAGAGCAAGTTCAACACTCTTGGCAAAAAGGTGTTTATCGGATCCACCCTGGACATCAAGGGCGGCAAGGCGGCGAAGAACTACCGCCGCATGTCAAAGGATGTTGTTTACTACGACGAGCTGTCGGGCTTCGACCACGACATCCAGAACGAGGGTGATCCGATCACCCTCGGTGACAAGCGTATTGAAGGCGCGACCTTCCCGAAGTCGGTGCGCGGATCCACGCCAAAGATCAAAGGCCCGCCCGCTGAAGGGGGCTGCCTTATTGAGGCCGAGTACGAACGCGCTGATGAGCGCTTACGCTTCCACACTAAGTGCCCGAACTGCGGGCATGAGCAGTCGCTGCGGTGGGGCGGAAAGGATGAGCCCCTCGGGTTCAAGTGGCTGGACCACGATCCGGAAACCGTCCGGTACCTGTGCGAGAACACCAAGACATGCGGCGCACTGTTCAGCTTCCAAGATTACCTAAAGGCTCGTGACAAAGGCCGATGGATTTCACAATCCGGCGTGTGGATCGATGCCGACGGCGCGTTCCGCAACGAGAAAGGTAAGCTGGTCGATGCGCCGTCACATGTGGCCTTTCATCTTTGGACCGGCGCGGCCGGCCTGGTGCCATGGCCGCAGCTGGTCCGCGAGTTCATTGCCGCATCGAAAGACAGCAGCAAGCTAAAGACCTTCGTCAACACCACCCTTGGTGAGACTTGGGAGGAAGACGAAGGCGAACGGCCCGACGATGAGATCCTGTACTTGCGCCGCGAACACTATTCCGCACCGGTGCCGGATGGCGGGTTGTACCTGGTTGCGGGTATTGACACCCAGGACGATCGAATTGAAATGCAGATTGATGCCTATGGCGTCGGTGAGGAAGTTTGGCGGGTTGACTACATCCGCCTGCTCGGAGATCCCGCCCGGCAGATCGTGTGGGACAAACTGGCCGAAGCCCTGAACCAGACCTACGCCCGCGCCGACGGCGCGCTGCTCGGGATAAGCCTGGCCTGCCAGGACAAGGGTGGGCACTACACCGACGAAGTCAACAAATTCAGCAAGCGCATAGGCATCCGGAAGCTGATCCCGGTACATGGCCTAAAGTACAAGAACCGGCCCATCGCCATGATGCCGCGCAAGAAGGACAAGGCCGGAACCTATGGCACCGGCGTGGGTACCGATACAGCGAAAACGTTGCTCTACCAGCGCTACAAGATCCAGCAACCCGGGCCAGGCTATGTGCACTTTCCGGTAAAGGGCCCACGGGAAAACACCGAGCCGTTTGATCGCGAGTACTTCCGGCAGGCCACTGCCGAAGAGCAGGTCAAGCGCTACCGCAGCGGCATCGCTGAATGGGTATGGGATGCGAAGAAGCGCCGCAACGAGGCCACCGACTGTTCGGTGTATTCGTTAGCTGCCATCCGCATCCTGCAACAGCACTTTGGCGTGAGCCTGGCGGGCGAGAAAGCACAACCCGCTGAACCCAACTTACCAGCACCAGCATCCAGTTCATGGCTGCAAACCAACCGCTCGGCCCCCGGGCCGCGCCGTAAATCGTGGATGAAAAGATGACCACAGCAATCACTCTCGCAGAAGCGCAAGCCAAGCTGGCAGTCCTGAAAGCGGCGTCTGCCAGCGAAACGCTTAGCGTGCGCTATGCCGATCGCATGATCACCTACCGCACCGCGCAGGAGATCATCGAGCAGATCAACTACTGGGCGCGAGTGGTCACCGAACTGCAGCGTACAGCCATGGGTGCATCGCGGCACGGCTACGCCACCGCTGATTTTTCCAGGCGCGTATGAGCTGGCTCGACCGCCTGGTGATTTCCAGAATCTCGCCTGGCTGGGCACTGAACCGTGCGCGTGCGCGCATCGCCCTGAAAGCCTGGAATGAATACGAAGCTGTTCAGCCATCGCGCCTGCGCCGTGAATCGCGCAACCGCAAGAGTGCCAACGCAGAAAATGAAAGGGCACAGCCGAACCTCCGTTCGCTGGCCCGTAGTCTTGAAGAGAACCTGGACATCGCCTCCGGCGCGCTTGATGTATTGGTGGCCAACACCGTGGGTGCGGGCATCCAGCCCGAGCCCCAGGTGGAATTGAAAAGCGGCGGCATGGCCGAATCGTTCAACCGGGATCTGCTGCGGCTTTGGGATGACTGGATACACAACCCGGAAGTGACGCAGCA
>JANOGQ010000238.1:0-6968 GCA_031406105.1 Lysobacterales bacterium
GATGATGAGCTTACTCCCACTCAGCTAAGAAACCTCGAAAAAGCACTGGAGATAAAGGTGCTTGACAGAACAAACCTTATTCTAGATATTTTTGCCCAGCGTGCAAAAACGGCTTCCAGGCTGGCATCAACAGCCGCCAGCTCATCGGTCAGGCGCTGTACTTCTGCGAAATCCGCTTTGAAGAAATCCGGATCGGACATGGCGGCCGACAATTTCGCCTGCTGTTGTTCGAGTTTCTCAATCTGGGCTGGCAAGCTGTCCAGCTCACGCTGATCTTTGTAGCTTAGCTTGCGGGCTTTGGCGGGGGCTGGTTTGGCCTGCTCCGCTGCTTCTTTGGCGGCACGGGATTCAGCCCGGATAAGTGCCCGAATCTCTTCTTTGGCTTTCTCCGATACCGCTTCCGTGAGCTTGCCGCCACCTCGTTCCCAGTCGCTGTAACCGCCGACAAACTCTTCAATACCGCCCTGCCCGTCCAGCACCATCAGGCTGGTTACCACGTTATCCATGAAATCACGATCATGGCTGACCAGCAGCACGGTGCCTTCGAAGGTCAGCAGGATCTCTTCCAGCAATTCCAGGGTTTCGATGTCCAGATCGTTGGTAGGCTCGTCCAGTACCAGCAGGTTGGCTGGTTTGCTGAACAATCGCGCCAATACGGCCCGGTTTTGTTCACCGCCCGACAAGGCCTTTACTGGCATGCGGACACGATCGGGAGAGAACAGAAAATCGCCCAGATAGGAAATAGCGTGACGTTTACGGCCGTTGATTTCGATGAAATCCTGGCCGCCACAGACATTGTCGATCAGGTTTTTCTCACCATCGAGATGGCCGCGCAGCTGGTCGGAATAAGCGACATCCAGCTTGGTGCCCAGAATAACTTTGCCTTCAGTGGGCTGCAGCTCACCCAGAATGATCTTGACCAGGGTTGATTTTCCGGCACCGTTGGCACCGACTATGCCGATGCGATCGCCACGACGGATCACCGTGGAGAAATTGCGGATCACTTCCCTGCCATCAAAGCTGTGTGAAACATTTTCCAGCTCGGCCACCAACTTGCCCGAACGGGCGGCACTCTCCACGGCGAAATTGGCGCTACCACTGCGTTCACGGCGCTCGCCGCGTTCCGCACGCATGGCTTCCAGCGCCCGCACCCGGCCTTCGTTACGGGTACGTCGGGCCTTGATGCCCTGGCGTATCCAGACTTCTTCCTGCGCCAGCCGCTTGTCGAACAATTCATTGGCGCGTTCCTCCGCGGCCAACTGTTGCTCGGCATGTCGCAGAAAACCCTGGTAGTCACCCTGCCATTGAATCAATCGACCGCGATCCAGTTCGGCTATCCCCTGCGCTACGTTCTGCAGGAAGCGCCGGTCATGGGTGATCAGAATGATGGCCCCGGGGTAATCGCGTAGTTGTTCTTCCAGCCAGCGTATGGCCGGAATGTCGAGATGGTTGGTGGGCTCGTCCAGCAACAGGATGTCCGGCTGGCTGACCAGCGCCTGCGCCAGTGCTACCCGCCGCCGCCAGCCGCCGGACAATTCCGACATCAGCGAATCGCCGGGCAGTTGCAGCTGGGTGATGGTGGTCTCGACCCGCAATTGCAGCGTCCAGCCATCGCGCGCTTCCAGCTGATGTTGTACTTCGGCAAGCTGGTCAAGGTCAGGATTATCGTCCTGCAAGAGGTGATGATACTGAGCCAGCAAATGGCCAGTCTCGGCCAGCCCATCAGCCACAACATCGTAGACCGTCTGGTCATCAGCCACTGGCAGTTCCTGCTGCAGCCAGGCGATTCGCGTCCCGGGGCGCACCCATCGCTCACCTGCATCCAGGGCATTCTCGCCGGTCAGAACTTTAAGCAGACTGGTTTTACCCGCACCGTTACGCCCCAGCAAGCCGATCTTTTCGCCACGATCAATACTGAAGTCCACATCTTCCAGTAGCGTGAGCGTGCCGTAATGCAAACCGGCTTTATCGAGTCGTAGCAGGGACATGGGAGTCTTAAGATGTTGACACAGAGTTGCAGGTTCAGGGGCGGGCATTCTACTCCATGCGCATGTTAAACGGACAGCAGTATTGCCGTTGCCGGTTTCAGACTGGATTGAGCGCATTACTTGCATCATATCGGCTGTTTCGCGACCGCCAGCCTGTTTTCGGGCCAATCTCTGAACCAAGCTCTCATCGGAGTATTCTGTAAATATCATGATCCTTACGATTATCTGGTTTGTACTTGGGCTCACCGCCCTGGTTGCCGGCGCGCATATGCTGGTAAAAGGTGCCTCCAATCTGGCCATCACGCTGGGAATATCGCCACTGGTGGTTGGACTGACCATTGTTGCAATCGGCACAAGCTCACCGGAGATAGCCGTATCCATTGGAGGAGCCCTTTCAGGGGAAACCGGAATTGTTGTTGGTAATGTAGTGGGCAGCAACATCTTCAATGTGCTGTTCATACTGGGTCTATGTGCGGTAATTGCACCACTGGTGGTTCAGGTTCAGCTGATTCGCCAGGAAGTGCCTTTGATGATTGGTTTCACTATCCTTTGTATCATTCTGGCCCTGGATGGTTCGCTGGGCCTTTATGACGGGCTGATCCTGATTGCCCTGCTGGTGGGCTACACCACGTTTCTGATCATTCAGTCACGTCGGCAAATGGCGGCTGCGCAGAGTGGCATTGAGACAGGAGAAGCGGCGCCAGCGGTCGATCCACCTGATGATGCCACTTGGCCACCCCATTGGTCAGTATCCATCGCGCTGGTAGCAGCGGGACTTGTGCTGCTGGTAATCGGCGCAGATTGGCTGGTCGATTCTGCCACCACCCTTGCCAAGGCCATGGGCGTCTCAGATGTGATCATTGGCCTGACCATTGTCGCGGCAGGCACTTCCATGCCTGAGCTTGCCACTTCCGTTATTGCGACCCTGAAAGGCGAGAGGGATATCGCGGTCGGCAATATCGTAGGCAGCAATATTTTCAATATCCTGATTTGCCTGGGATTTGCCAGCCTGGTGGCGCCTGGTGGCCTGGATATACCCCGTGCCATCCTGGCTTTTGATTTCTGGGTGATGTTGGCCGTTGCGCTGATTTGCCTGCCGATATTTCTCAGTGGCCGAAAAATCGCTCGTTGGGAGGGTTTTCTGTTGCTGGGCTATTACGTGACCTATACCGTTTTCCTGATACTCACTGCGCAGGAGCATGATGCACTGCCCCTATACTCCATGGTTATGCTGCTGTTTGTGCTGCCGTTGAGTGTCATTGCGCTGCTCAACTCAGTGTGGGGTGTGCAGAAAAACCCCTGAAAGTCAGAACCATTCTTTATCGGGACTGCACGGGTCGCCCAATTCGCCGATCGCCCAATTTGGGATTTGCACCATACTGGCTTGCGCAAAACCTTTCGGCCAGCCAAAAAAAACGGGGCCCTTTTGGGGCCCCGTTTAGCTGCGCGGACAGCTTCTCTCGAATTACAAATCCGATGCTACACCCAAACGGGAAAAAAATCACCCCCAATTTTCAATCCCCTGCAATATGCCCGAATCAACGATCAGAAATTGTTGATTAATGCAGCGGCCGCGGCAACCGTCGGGAATAGGTTTAAAGCCTTTTCGCAGGCTTGTGATTTGGCCATCTGATGCAGTTCTTTGCATGCAGATTTTCATGGCGTACAAGCGTCTGACCGTCACCTTTGGATAGCACAGCCAGCATAGACGTTGGCTTGAGCCGACTACTGAGTAGCCCCTCTTCATCAGCCAGATGAACCCTGTCTATGAAATTCCGGTCCCATTCAGCGTTGGCATCAAAGTTGTGCCCGAATCCACGATCGACAAATGGAAATATAACGTTGCCGTAGGGCAGGAAAAACTCGAAATGAAAGCAATCAAGCAGCAGCGGGAGTATGTCCTGGGCCCGTATGCCTTCGAAACCCCACCGGGCACAGTTGTGATTGACGAACTTTTTTTCGATGCGATTCATATGGTGGTTGAATTTGTAGCGCTCGGGTAATTCAGCCCAGAACTGCTTCACCACCAGCAGTGCCTCAGGCCAGCGCATATGCCCATTGCGGCCGATCATATCGGACACCAGGAACAAGCCATCATCCTTCAAGCCTTTCTTGATGGAGGTAAAAAGTGCTTCGAGTTCCACCACATGATGTAGAGACTGATTGGCTATTATCGCCTGGTAAGTGTCCGGCCCCGGCGCCCAAGCGTTGAAATCAGCCTGAACGAAGCTCAGATGCTTTTCAAGGCCTGCGGCAAGAGCCAGAGCCCGGCCTCGCTCGTGCATCGCTGGATTGATATCAAGGCATTCGAAAATAAAGTGATCATGGCCGGCAGCCACCAGCCGGGATGCCAGCCTGACTTCCAGGTCGCTATTGCCCGACCCAATGCTGGCTATTCTGATTTCACTTTCTGAATGCTTGCTCGCAAGCCGCTTGAGAAATTCCAGGAAAAAATCATCCGGATTGGTAAACCCGAATGGCTGCATCATCGGCACCAGATACTTGTTCGACCAATAATGAAAAATGTCGGGCAGCTCGTGTACATTCCCGCACTGCTGATAGTTTTTTAGCTCAATCTCAATCCGTCGCTGATAGTTGGGCCGCACTCTGGCCACGACTTCTCTGGCGACTTTTCTGGCTCTCTGGAAAATTGACATGGGCAACTCCGGCGCAGGAACGATCAGCCTACCTGCCAGCCATCAAGCCCGCAAACCCGATTGCTGTATAGCCGCAGCCAGGTGCCCGGCATTTCCCATGGTCATCAGATTGATGCCGGACACGCCAGGAATTCCTGCAACTTCGCGCATCAACTCCGCGCAAATCGATATCCCTTCCTGCTCGGCATCAGCAGCACCTTCCAGGCGTTTGATCAGCTCATCGGGTATGCGCGCATCCGGCATGTTCTGCTTCAGCCAGCGCGCAGTTGTGGCTGAAGGTATAGCAGTCAGGGAAACCATGACCGAATATTTCCAGGTCATGCGCGTATCCACCAGTCGCTGCATATATTCGCGCAAAATCCCGGTGTTCATGCACAACTGCGTTTGCAGGAACTGCGCACCGCTGGCCGATCGGGTGGCCAAAGACCCGGCATTCCAGTGTGGCGGTGGACGAAAAGCCCGCGCGCCTGCGCCTATGAAAAAATCCTTACCCGGTGATGCCTGATCACCCTCACCGAGGCTGGCCGCCAAAGTCACCAGTTCGCGGCTGCTGGTATCAAATACGGCTGCTGCTTTAACAGGATGAGCATCGGCTAGCTGTTGACCGCGCGTCAGCAAAACGCTGCTGACTCCCAAGGCCCGCAAACCCAGCAGATCGGCTATCAGGGCGATGCGGTTGCGGTCGCGGCAATTGAGTACGGGTATCGGATCCACACCCTGCTGCTGTAACAGCAGGGCGGCGGACAGGGCTGACATCTGTGTCCAGGCAAAGGGATTATCGGTAATCTGTAATCCATCTACCCAGGGGCCCAGCAACTTCACCTGGTGAGCAATATCGCTCGCCCCCGAGCTGCTGGTCAGCGTCAGATCAGCGGTGATGGCCATGCGCTCAGCCTGCAGGGCCTGCTGGAATTTTTTCACAGCTTCAGCGTATGGATTGCAGGTACCACTCCACCCAGCGCTGGGTGGAGCCTTCAAAAGTTGAGAACGGCCCTGGCTCAAACATACGCGAGCTCACACCTGCCTGGTTGTGCTCAATGATGGATTTGTCAGCCACGGTGGTGACATCCCACAACCAGATCAGCTCTTCCTTGTTGTAGTCCTTGCCTTCGACGGCGGAATCCCTGACCAGCCAGGTGATGTCACAATCTGCACGATCCCGCGATATGGGTTTGAAGCTGTACAACATCACGTGGTCGCAATAAGCCAGCGCATACAGTACCGGGCCAACCTTGAAATCATGTGCCCCACCATCATAATCCGTGATATCGCCCAATAACGGCGCCACCGGCTTACCGCTTTTGCTGCCGGTAACATGCCCTCGCAGCAGTGGGTAGTGTTCATAGGATCGGTCGGTACCGAATTCAGCGCCATGCAAGTAGGAATGGTTCAATTCGGCATTATTCAAACCACAGGACGGCATCTTGGCAATCATGGCATCCAGTTCTGCCTGCCATTTCTCTTGCGGCAGGGCCAGGCTGTGGGCACGCGAGTACTCAAGGTGAGCAGGAGCACAGTGATAACACTCCTTGTAGTTCTCCACCGCCAGCTTCCAGTTCGATTGCATGGGATAGGACTGGCGATGTGCCACCTTGGCTTTATCCAGCCGATAAGGTTTGAGGAATGGAGCCTGGTCTTTCTCAATTACATCAAAAGAACTGGGGTTGTCGGCAAAATTGATGAAGATCATGCCGAAGTAAACCTTGATGTGCAGCTGTTTCAGACCATGCGTGGATTTGTCGAAACCCTCACGCATATGCGCTGCCGCAACCAGCTGGCCATCCGTGTTGTAGGTCCAGCCATGATAAGGGCAGGTAAAGCGTTTGGCGTTGCCCTGTTTTTCCCAGCAGACATGCGAGCCGCGATGGCGACAGACGTTCATCATGGCGCGGATTTCGCCATCCTGGCCGTGGGAAATGATCACCGACTCACCGGCCAGCTCGTATAAGAAGAAATCACCAGGCATGGGTATCTCGCTCTGGTGCCCGGCATACAGCCAAACCTTCATGAAGATACGCTCGATGTCGCGCTCGTAAATGTCCGGATCTTTATAGAAGGCATTATCCAGCGCATAGCCTTTTTTCTGCTGGTTGATCAATTGGTTCAATTCTTGCTGATTCATACACATTACCTTTGCAAAACATCTTCGGAAATTGGAAGGACAAGGGCATTATCACCCAGTCGGCTGTCCGTATACCTGACTCATATCAGGCCTGTTTGTGTTCATCAAGATCGGAACAGCTGGGCGCTGTCAACCACACCACAAACCGATTTATAGTCTTTCAGCCGTCTACGCATGATCCTGCTTCCGCTCCTGGCGTCG
>JANOGQ010000256.1:0-4099 GCA_031406105.1 Lysobacterales bacterium
CCCTGCTGCAGCATCTGCAGGAATCGTTGATTGATGCGCTGGTGCAACTCCGCGCGGGAATCGGGACAGACCACCAGACGCAATAAGCGATAGCCACAATTCTGGTCAACTTGTCGGCTTTGCAATTCGCTCATGGGGCGACCGCTAAGACTGATAACCTCCAGTGCCCGCTGAATACGCTGCGGATCATTGGGATGGATACGCGAGGCGATCAGGGGATCCAGCTGCTGCAAGCGCAAATGCAGGGCCGGCCAACCCAGCTGCCGGGCTTCGGTTTCCAACTGCTGGCGCAAGCCGGCGTCCGCTGCGGGCAGGTCCGCAAGGCCACCGCTTAAAGCACGGAAGTACAACATCGTGCCACCCACCAGCAAGGGTACCCGGCCCTGTGCTGTGATTTTCGCCATTTCAAGCAGTGCATCGTCACGGAATTCGGCTGCCGAATAGCTCCCAGCCGGATCGCGAATATTGATCAGACGATGCGGTGCCTCGCGAAGAACAGCAGCATCAGGCTTGGCCGTGCCTATGTCCATCTGGCGATACACCATCGCCGAATCGACACTGATGATATCGACGGGGTAACGTCGCGCCAGTTCGACTGCCAGTCCGGTTTTCCCGGCTGCGGTAGGGCCCATCAGGAAAATGGCAGGGGGCAGTGGCGGGCTGCCTGTGAGGCTATCTGTCATGCTATCTGCCGCGCAGGAACAGGCGATCCAGCATGCTCATGTCAAGTTGCACCCAGGTGGGTCGCCCGTGATTACACTGCCCTGAGCGTTCGGTATGCTCCATGTCCCGCAAGAGGGCATTCATTTCGGCCAGGCTCAGTTGGCGATTGGCCCGCACCGATCCGTGGCAAGCCATGGTCGAAAGCAGTTCATGAGTTTGATTTTCGATGCGCAGGCTTTGGCCTTCACGGGCCAGGTCAGCAATCACATCACGCAACAAGCCAGCACCATCAGCGTCAGCCAGTAATGCCGGCAATGCGCGCAGCAACAGGGTCTCTGGACCGCTGCGGTCATACACCAGGCCGAGGCTGGCCAGTTGCTCGCAATGGTCTTCGGCCACATCTGCTTCTGCTTCACTGAGCACCACAGGAGTCGGTACCAGCAGGCGCTGGCTGCGGATGCCCTCGCCATGGAGGCGGGACTTCATGCGTTCGTAAGTGATGCGCTCATGCGCTGCATGCATGTCGGTCAATACCAGGCCGGAACGATTCTGCGACAGTATGTAAATGCCGTGCAGCTGTGCCAGGGCGAAACCCAGGGGTGGCAATTCAGAATCCCGGTCATCGGCCAGCGCTGCTGAATGAGCAGGAGCACTTGCCAACACTTGCTGATAGGCAGCAATCTGATCCGCTACCGGCAATCCGATAGCTCCCTGGCCATAGTAGACATTCGAAAATGCACCTCCCCCGGCCGAAGAACTGACGTGAGGCAAGCCGCTGCCCGGACGCAACATACCGGCGCCGCTGCCTGCTTGCGCCAAAGCATGATGCAGGGCCGCGAACATAAAATCATGTACCGCCCGTCCGTCACGGAATCGCACTTCATGTTTTTGTGGGTGCACGTTGACGTCCACCATGGCGGGTGGCAAATCGAGATACAAAACAAAGGCCGGATGACGGCCGTGAAACAGCACGTCCTGGAATGCCTGGCGCACTGCATGAGCGATCAAGCGATCCCTCACCGCCCGGCCATTGACAAAAAAGAATTGCCGGTCAGCCTGGGCGCGGTTGAAACGCGGCTCTGCTATCCAACCTCGCAATGCCAGCTCACCACGCTGCTCGGAAATCTCCAGCACGTGATCCATGAATTCATCACCCATGGCCGCAGACAGGCGCTTTTTCTGTAAGGCTTCGGAGTCCGCCAGCGGATAGAAGGCCACTCGCTTGCCATTGTGTTCCAGCTGAAACGCCACATCGAAACGGGCCAGGGCAAACTTTCGCAGCAAACCATCGGTATGGTTGAATTCGGTACGATCGGCCCGCAAAAATTTGCGCCGTGCCGGGGTGTTGTAAAACAGGTCTGCTACTTCAACACGGGTGCCCAGTGGCAACGCATGGGGCTGAGGCTCGGAAACGACACCATTGCGACTGCTCACCACCCAGCCATGGGCTTCAGTGGCGTGTTGCGAGGCAATTTCCATACGCGACACCGAAGCAATGCTGGGCAAAGCCTCACCACGAAAACCCATGGTGGCAACCTGTTCCAGATCATGCAGCGTAGCGATCTTGCTGGTGGCATGGCGCTGCAGGGCAAGCGCTAATTCCTTGCGAACAATGCCGCTGCCGTCATCCATCACCCGCAGGAGGTTCTTGCCGCCCTGCTCCAGGCTGATCGTAATATGACTGGCGCCCGCATCCAGGCTGTTTTCCACCAGCTCCTTGACCACGGATGCAGGGCGCTCGACCACCTCTCCGGCGGCTATCTGGTTGATCAGGTGATCTGGCAGGACCCGGATGCTCATGAACTCTCGCTGGCAGCGAACTTTGGATGTTGATCAGCAGAGAAAGCTATCAGGCGTAGCGCAGATTGCAACTGTTTTCGGTGAGAAAATCGGCGCCGTAGCGGGCACCGGCAGAATAGCGATGCTGGCAGCCGGGGTTCGATCCGGGCGATTCGACACGGGCGGCTGAACGACCCTGATGCCAGCAAGCGACTCAGATGGTGGGGATCAACAACTCACTGCCTACCTGGATGACATCGTTTTTGAGGTCATTGGCATTCCGCAAGCGGTAAACCGTAACCTGATAACGGCTGGCAATATCGCCCAAAGTATCACCGCTAACTACGCGATGACGTATGGGTTGTCGATTGGCCGCAATCCAGGTGCCGGGCGGTGGACTAAGATAGAAGTAGTCCTGCACGCCATTGGCGATGGCTGCCGCAATTTTTTTCTGCCAGGCCGGATCGCGCAGGCGCTGTTCTTCCGAAGGATTGCTGATAAAGCCGGTCTCCACCAGGATGGACGGCACATCCGGCGATTTCAGCACCATAAAATTTGCATGCTCCACCGTATTTTTGTGGGTTTTGCCAACCGAACGCATGGTGTTGAAAACCGTGCCGGCGACCAGATTGCTGGCCTCCAGGGTGGCGCTCTGAGACAAGTCCAGCAGCACTGAAGCCAGCATCTCGTCCTTGTCACCCAGGGTTACACCGCCAACCAGATCCGAACTGTTTTCACTGTCAGCCATACGCCGCGCAAATTCGCTGGAAGCACCGCGGCTGGACAGCACAAATACTGAGGAACCACTTACCGAAGATTTGGTAAAGGCATCGGCATGAATGGAAACAAACAGGTCTGCCCGGTTCTTGCGAGCCCTTTCGTAACGATCGCGAAGAGCAACGTAGTAATCGCCATCGCGCACCAATACGGCCTGCATGCCGGGCTGGGCGTCGATGGCTTTCTTGAGTTCACGCGAAATGGCCAGCACCACTTCTTTCTCCCGGGTGCGATTAGGGCCCAGAGCACCGGGATCTTCACCACCATGGCCGGCATCGATAGCAACTACTACCTGACGCTCATTTTCTTGCAGCCCAGCCACCTGCCTGATCGGAACAGCTTTGCTGCTGCCGTTTTCCGGATACAGGTCTATTACCAGGCGATAGCCATATTGAGCAGTGGGTTCGAGCAGGAAGCTCTTGATCTTGGAGGTGGTATTCAGATCAAACACTACCCGTAAGATATTTTTCTCGGGTGCCCCATGACGCACGCTGCTAATTACACCAGCGTGGTCGGATTTAAGGTCTAGTGTCTGCCTGACTCCGGCATCGTCAATGTCTATGACAACGCGGTCTGGGTTCTGCAAGGTAAACAGCCGGTATTCGGCATGCTCGCTGAGGTCCAGCACGGCGCGGGTTTTTTCTGGATCGGTCCAGACCCGAAAAGCGCTGATCTCCGCCGCCGCGGCTTGTACGGCGATCATGCTGGCCAGCAATGCAATGACAGGGCGTATTGTCATTATTTTCATCTAGGGCCTGTTAAGGCTGTTTGAGTGACCGCTGTTGTGCCTGAAAAAGCCCCAATCAAGGCACCAGGAGTGCGGTTTGGTGCCATCAAATAAACGACGAGTAACGCCGAGTGGGGCTTTTTCAGGCGCTAC
>JANOGQ010000268.1:0-10667 GCA_031406105.1 Lysobacterales bacterium
GGCGGGCGAGGTGTGATTGGCTACTTTGATCCTGTGGCGATTGCCATGCGCGAGGAGCACCTTTACTGGCCTCTGGTGGTCGACCTGGTGACTTTGCGGGCTGAATTTCTGCCATTCCAGCCGGATATTGATAACGCCAACAACCCCTACATCTTCATCCGTGATGTTTTTCTGCAGCGCCGGCTCTACGATATTTTCGATGGCAACCCGCCTGAAACGGATTATGAAGCCCTGCTGGAGGAGTAAGGGGCAAACCTGCAATCCGGGCGGCATGCTTGTTGCCGAAGCAACCACGGGATAAGCTCAAGCCCTGTGAGGGTATCAACATTCATAGCTGCCATTCGCCTGGCGCAATTTATCAGTGTGGTTATGGTAATCACCACATTGATGTCGTGCACACCCTCAGACCAGCCTGATCCCGGCTCGAGTGAAGAAAGTGTTTACCGCCACTCCATGGATGGAGCGCCCACCAGCCTGGATCCTGTTCACGCCTCGACTATCTATGCCAACTTTCTGGTGGTAAATCTCTACGACACTCTCTATCGCTACAAGTATCTGGCCAGACCCTATGAGCTCACGGCCAACCTGGCTGAAAGCCTGCCGGAGGTTTCGGCAGACGGGTTGATTTACACCATCCGCCTCAAGCCCGGCGTGCGCTTTATCGATGATCCTGCGTTTCCGCAAGGCCAGGGTCGACCGCTACGGGCAGAGGATTTTGTCTACTCCATGAAACGGCATTTCGATCCGGCCATGCGCTCGCAAGGCAGCTGGATGTGGCAGGGCAGGATTGTCGGCCTGGATGAATGGAAAGAAAACGGTGCTGATTATGCACGCGAGATTCCGGGCTTGCGGGCCCTGGATGAGCGGACTGTGCAGATCCAGCTGCTTACACCTTTCCCGCAATTAACCCACACTCTGGCGCAAGGCTATGCTGCAGTGGTTCCAGCGGAAGCGGTCGCCCGCTATGGCAGCGAGTTCGGCGTACATCCTGTGGGCTCGGGCCCATTCAAACTGCAAAAGTTCGACAGTACCCGTGCCGTGCTGGAACGCAATGTCTTCTTTCGGAACGAGCCATTGGACCTGGTGGCTGAAGGCTTCAACCCCGAAAGCCAGCATATGTTTGGATTGGAAATACTGGAAGCTCAGACACCCCCGTTTCTTGACCGCGTGGAAGTTGAGTTCATTGCCGAAGATGCAGCGCGCTGGACTACTTTCAATTCCGGCATGCTGGATTTCGTCAAGGTGCCGGTAAGCCAGTTTGACCAGGTGCTGAGTGAACGCAATCCACCACGATTGCAGCCTGAACTGGCAGAGCAATATCACCTGCTCGCCAACCTGGAATCCGGCTTTGTCCACACCGACTTCAATATGGATGATCAGCGCATCGGCCACCACCCTGACCCGCAGCAGGATATGCGTAACCGCGCACTGCGGTGTGCCATTACCAAGGCCTTCGACTGGCCACGTCGTAACGAGATTTTCTACTCAGGCCTGGGCCAGGTGTTTCCCGGTGTGATTGCACCCATCACATCCGAGTTCGACCACCAGCAATCCCTGCTGCCGATTACCCGCAGGCTGGATGAAGCGCGCAGCCTGCTCAAAAGCAACGACTGGAGTGCGGACAATTTGCCAGTGCTGGAATATGGCTTTCCCAGCTCGGTTACTGAACGCCAGATGTTTGAGCAGTTTCGCAGTTTCATGTCGGACATAGGCTATCCACAAGACAAGATCCGGCCGCTGACCTTTGCCAGCTATGGCGACTATGCGCGCGCCTTCCTGAATCGTGAAGTCATGCTGATCACTACCGCCTGGACCATGGATTATCCGGACAGCGAGAACACCATGCAGCTGTTTTTCGGGCCGAATGCATCGCCCGGAGCGAATAATGCCAATTACCAGAATCCCGAGTACGACCGCCTCTACCGCGAGGCAGCCGTTATGCCGGAATCACCCCAACGCACGGCTTTGTATCGCAAAATGAGCCAGATGGTGATAGATGATTGTGTCAGCATCAGCGGCCTTTCCCGCACGCTCATCCTGCTGTGGGACAAGCGTTTTCGCATGCTGCCTGATCGCTCTTTTGTAGGCGGCTTTTTCCTGCGGTTTGCCAGTGGTGAGGTTGTTAACGCTGCTGAGGAACTCTGATCTCCATGCCTGTTGCGGCCAGTAAACCCGGACTGCTCCGCAGCTTGCTGCAAGCCATGCTGCTGATCGTCGGCGTGACTCTGATCAGTTTCATCTTAATGGTCTACTTCGGTCCCGATCAAACCTATGTGCTGATCGGCAAGAATGCCACAGCAGAGCAGATTGCCGAAGTGCGCCATCAGCTGGGCTACGACCAACCGTTTCTGCTGCGTTATGCAAACTACCTCAGGCACCTGCTTACCCTGGACCTGGGAACTTCCCATTCCAGTGGCGAGCAGGTGCGCTCAATACTGATACGCAGCCTGCCGGTCAGCCTGGCCCTCATCATTCCGGGATTCATCCTGGGAAACCTGCTGGGCATCCTGATGGGCATGGCAGCAGCCAGCTTGCAGGGACGCTGGCTGGATCGGGTGATCACTACTTTATCGGTGGGCAGCATGAGCGTCAGTTTCCTGATCATCGTGATTGCACTGCAGGTCCTTCTGTGTACGCCTTATGGCCTCAATCTGTTCCCGGCGCGCGGCTGGAATGTGGACGGGCTGGCCAGTTATATTTATTACGTCACAGTGCCAACCCTGGCCATACTGCTGGCTACCACGGGCTATAACGCGCGTTTCTACCGCTCGATTTTCGTCGAGGAAGCCAGCCGTGAACATATCCGTGTTGCCCGCGCATTCGGCGCATCGCCCATCACGCTTATGGGAATACATGTCCTGAAGAACAGCCTGTTGGCGGTACTGACCCGTATCATGTTTTCGCTGCCACTGGTGATGGTCTCCGGCAGCCTGTTGCTGGAGACTTATTTTGGTATTCCCGGCATCGGCAAGATTACCTTTGATGCCATCACCAATGGCGACCAGGCGCTGCTGTTGGCGGTGACCAGCCTGACCGCCATCCTGTTTGTCGCAGTAACTCTGTTGGCGGATACTTTTTACCGCCTGGCTGACCCCAGGATCCGATGAGCACTTCAGCCGATACCCTAGTGGCCTGTAACAGCCAAATCGGCAGCGCCTGGCTCGGTCTCACGGCGCCAGGCTTGGTCTTCATTCGGCCGATAGCTATGGCTATCGGCCTCACTCGAGATCGGCGCCAGACACCGCCATCCCTTCGCCATGCTACTCCCACTTTGACTGGTACAGGCCACTAGTGGTGCAGCCAGCGGAATATTCGGGCCGGAAAGATGGTCTTTTCAGTTGGCAGCAACTGTTGGCCAGCTGGTCCGGATTGCTCGGCCTGCTGCTGATCATAATGTTTGCCCTGCTATGGGCGGCAGTGGCGCTGGGGATCATCGGGCAGGACTGGGCACAGGCCAGTGCCAGCCGCTGGGAAGGTATCAGTGGCGAGTACTGGTGGGGCACCAACCTGCTGGGCCAGGATATTTTCCAGCGCTCCGTTTACAGCGTGAAAGTGGCTTTTGAAGTCGGCATGCTGGTGACTATCAGCTCGGCTCTGGTCGGTGCGATTGCTGGTGCAGCAGCCGGTTGGCGCCAGGGCTCCTGGCTCGATCAGTGCATCGTTTTACTGATGGGCATTATCGACTCCATACCTTTTTACCTGTTTGTTGCCGCTGTGGCTTTTGCCCTGCAGGGCCATGTTTTTGCGATGCAGCTCGCTATGGTGGTCTGCTTCTGGACCACCACCGCCAGGTTGGTGCGCGCAGAAGTGCTGCGCTTGCGTGAACAGGAATTTGTGCTTTCTGCATTGTTGCTTGGCCTGCCGGTCTGGCGGGTACTGGCGCGGCATGTACTGCCCAATACCAGCCACCTGTTGCTGGCGCAATCGGCGGTGGTATTCGCTGCCGCCATCAAGGCAGAAGTGATACTCAGTTTTCTGGGCCTGGGGGTGCAAGACGGCGTGAGTTGGGGTTTGATGCTGGCCGAGAGCACTCAGGAAGTGCTGGCCGGACAGTTCAATAACTTCTGGGCCGCATCCTTGCCGTTGTTTGCCTTGTTGCTGGGCTTCAACCTGCTGGCTGACGCACTGCAATCCGCACTTGACCCGCGCCAGGTGCCGGCATGAGCCCGCTAGCCAATCAAACAAAATCCAGCCCTCAAACGGTGCTGTCGCTGCGCGGCTTGCGCCTGTCACTCACCCTGGCAGGTCAAAAGCACGAGCTGATCAAAGGCATAGACCTGGATTTGCAGGCCGGCGAAGTAGTGGGCCTGGTCGGTGAATCGGGTTGTGGCAAAACGCTTACTGGCAACGCCTTGCTTGGGCTGCTGCCCTCGCCAAAGTTCAGGATGCAGAGTCAGGAATTTTTGCTGAATGGTAAGCATGATCTGGCAACCGCCGATGAAAAACGCTGGCGTCAACTGCGCGGCCGCCACCTGGCGATGATCTTCCAGGAGCCACAATCGGCACTCGATCCGGTGTTCACCATTGGCCAGCAGATGCGTCGCGTGATCCGGCGACATAAGCCGGTTGATCGCCAGCGCGCCAATGAAATTGCTCTCGCCAGCCTGGCGGAGTGCGGACTGGCCGATGGCCAGCGAGTCCTGAGTGCGTATCCACACCAGCTTTCCGGCGGAATGCGGCAGCGGGTGATGATTGCCATGGCGCTGAGCTGCAAGCCGGAAGTATTGATTGCTGATGAACCCACATCGGCGCTGGACATCAGCAGCCGTGACCAGGTGTTGGCATTGCTGCGTCGGGCCGCTTTGAATCATGGCACTGCCGTTTTGCTGATCTCCCACGACCTGGCTGCAGTGGCACGAATCTGTGACCGGGCACTGGTGATGTACGCTGGTCGCGTGCTTGAAAGCGGACCCACCGCTGTCTTGTTCAGCCAGCCCCGGCATCCCTATAGCGCCGCATTATTGCAGGCCACGCCTCGCATCAGCACCCATATCGGCAGTCAGCAACCCGCCATCGTCAGGCCCATAGGCGGGCAGGTGCAGGCACTTCACCTGGCAACAGCGGGTTGTGCCTACACTGCTCGTTGCCAGCGGGCCACGGAGCTGTGTAGCCAGCAAATCCCGGGCTTGCAGGCAGGCAACCTGCATGCGCATGCGGTGGCCTGTCACCATCCCCTCACAGGCGATGTATCATGACGGCGACCCAGCCCTTGATGGAAGTGCGTCAGCTCAGTGTGCAGCACTCTGTAAGGGCTGGCGCAAGGGGGCAAACTGGGCTGGAAGCGGTGCGGCAACTGAGCCTGTCTGTGGCTGAGGGTGAAATAGTCGCCTTGGTGGGTGAGTCCGGCTGTGGAAAATCCAGCCTGGCCAGAGCCATGGTCGGTTTGCTAGCCCCCTCGTCCGGTGAAATTTACTTTCGAGGAGTGCCTTTGCAGGGATTGAATGGCGAGGCCCGCAAGAACTGGCGCATGCAGACACAGATGATTTTTCAGGATCCTCACGCGGCCCTCTCTCCCCGGCGCACCATTGCAGAAACCTTGGCCGAAGCTCTGGAACTACAGGATGCTGCCAGGGCTCAGCAACAAGAGCAGCACATCCTGAACGCCTTGTTTGAAGTAAACCTGTCCAGCGACATCCTGCAGCGCTATCCCCACCAACTTTCCGGCGGGCAAAAACAGCGTATTGCCCTGGCCCGCGCCTTGCTGTGCCAGCCCAGCCTGATCATTGCTGATGAGCCCCTGTCGGCGCTGGATGTTTCAGAGCAGGCCCGCTTATTGCGCCTGTTCAGCAAGCTGCGCACAGACAAACAGATTGCTTTTATACTGATAGCCCACGATCTGGCCGCAGTGCAGCAAGTGGCCGACCGGGTGGCCGTGATGTATCTGGGACAATTGCTGGAATTGGCACCCGCTGCCCGATTTTTCCGGGCCGCTGCACATCCCTATAGCCAGGCCTTGCTGCAAGCGACTCAGCGCAATTGGCGGTCCGGCTCAAGCGTAGTTCCGGGGCTGGCCGTGGAACCTGTACTGAGCGGCGAACCTCCATCTGCCTTGACTCCGCCATCTGGCTGTGTGTTTCATACACGTTGTGCGCAGCGCCTGGAGCACTGCAGTCGGGTCGCGCCGGAACAGCAGACGCTGGTCCAGCAAGACACAACAGCAGTAGCTCATCAGGTGTTATGCCACTTGTATTCAACGGACAGGAAATCACCCCATTTGATGCAACAGGAAAAATCATGAAACCAGCCAAATTACTTCTAGTTCTGATTCTGATCAGCTTGTGCACAGCCTGTGGTCCAAACCAGGTGAAGGGGAAAGCGCCGGTGGTGTCCATTGCCACACTGACCGTGGCGGATGAAAAGCTGGGCGCATCGTTCAACATTCGCAACATCAATGATGTGGCCATGGACATTGAACAGATCGAAATTACCATTCGCATACGCGAGGCGGAGCTCACCCGCCACCTTACTACCCTGGCCTTGTCCATCGATCCCAACACCACTGAAGACATTGTCGTGGAAAAAGTTCCCGAAGAATTTGCGCAAAAGCTGTTGGACGAGCTGGAGAGTGGCGACACAGGCAATCTGCCGTTTTTCCTTGAAGGCAGCATACGTACAACCCAGGACGGCAACGTACCGTTCCAGTATGAAGGTTATCTCTATCCGGTGCCCGGCAGACCGGGCCAATACCGTTCTGCATCCAGCCGCACACGCGAGCAGCGTTGACCTTGGCTGTGCCGGCCATTAGGCTTGTGCCTGACAATCCCCAGTCCGAGCACCAAAGATTATGAAAATCACCTTTGAATTGAGCGAAACTGACCTGGATCATTTCCGTAAGGTGATGCAACGTTCCCTGGAATCATCCGCTAATCTGGATGAAGCCACCATCGTCAATAATGCCCGCAAAATCCTGGCGCAAATCTGGAACTCGGACACCTCAGATTTCATTCGTGAACGCATGTCTCAGCTGGAATCGCTGATCGGCATGGTGGTGGACAAGGCCTGGGGGCTTGAAGACGAGGATCGTGCGCGCGCTCTGGAAGCCCTGGCTTATTTTTCCGAACCCCAGGATCTGATTCCTGACGATATTCCCGGCCTGGGTTTTCTTGATGATGCCATCATGATCGAAATCGTTACCAATGCTCTGGAGCATGAATTGCAGGCCTATCGGGATTTCTGCGTGTTCCGCGCGGCTGAAACCACCCGGCTGGGCGACGATACCGTGGTGCTGGAGCGTTCCGACTGGCTGGAGGAGCGGCGCCAGCAATTGCACTCACGCATGCGCCGTCGGCGCCGCCGCTCGGGTAGCTCCTCCGGTGGTGGCGGCTCACCCTTCTCGCTGTTCTGATCCATGCGGCACTGCGGCAACTCTGAATTAATCAGAGTTTCCCCTGGGCCCGGCAAAACACCCAAAAAGACCGAGCGTATCAGGTATGCAGCGCATTTCGAGTTATCCATTGCTGGTTGCCATCGAAACCGATGCCACCCGCTATTATGGTGCCAGCGCCAGTCGGCCACGGCTGTTGTCCCGGGCAGATGCTGACCAATTGCTGGCGCATATGTCCGCTGACCTCGCTGCCTTGTTACCGGGCAGCCGCCACTGCAGCCTGGCTGCTGCAGGAGCCCTTTATGATCAGACCCAGCTGTTACGTCCGGCTTACCCTGTTTTCGCCTGTCTGAAGTCCGCCCTGCAGGAAAGCAGCAAAGGCAACGGTCCGCGCCTGCTGAGCATAGGAGCAAGTGATGGCCTTATGCCCGTGGCTGAACTACAGCCGGAAGCCGATATTCCACTGGGCTTGCTGCAAGTATTACCGATGGTATTGGCCGGCCCTGCGGAAGATGTTGAAGCACTGGGTCAGGAAATGGAGCATTGTTTCCTTGAGCGTGGCCAGCTGTCGCCGCATTCGGCCCAGTGGCTGGAAAGTGCTTTTGCCATCCGCCTTAACCATGCGCGTTTCATGACCCTGACCGACCTGCGCGCCATGTTCCACCTGCAACTGGAGCATTTCGGATTTTTACCACTGTGGCAATTGATTGATGCAGCGCTGGAACAATCTGCAACGGAGCTTATAGTGCAGCCTGATGCTGGCCCGCTGTTCTGCTGGCGTAAAGGTGCGGTACACATTGAGTACCAGACTTTTAATTACTGGGCCCGCCAGGGACCCGGAAAAACCATGGACCCCTCCCGGGGCAAGCTGGCCGGGGCTTACGCCGAGTGGACCCGTCAGTTGCGGCAATACCTGACCACCCTGCGGGCCCATGCAGTGGACGTGGTGTTTCATTTGCCGGACCAGCCAGAACAAGCCCTGAAAGGTGACTATTTCCTGGAAACGCAACCAGGTAAATCCCTGGAAAGCGACGCCAGCGTGACAGAACACAGTTTTGCCGAGCTGGGCACCGTCTGCATCAGCCATGCACAGGATGGCGTCCTGCAGCATTATTATCCTTTGGCACCGCAGGGCATCAACGAAATCCATGCCGCCCTTCGCAGAAACGGCCTGGCTGAAGCTACCGTAGCCTTTCCCGGAAGCATTCTCTACGATGAGAATTCACGTAGCCTGGTGGCTGAATCCATACGCGGGCAAATAGGGCATTAAGGGCTTGCAAGAGCTGCACAATTGGAGCGCGGGCCGGGATCAAGCTTGATACGCACACGATTAGCCACATATTCACGTAAGATCGCAATCAAGCAGAGTTTCCCTGATCAGTATTTCCCTGATCAGTATTTCATTGCGCAAAACTGTTAGGCCACTGGCTCGCAACCAACCTTTAAATCAACTCGCGGAGTTATATTATGAGTCTGGATTCAGCCGTACATGACCGGATCGATCAGCTGGTCAAGAGCAACAAGGTCATGTTGTTCATGAAAGGCACACCGCAGCAGCCCATGTGCGGCTTTTCAGCGCGCACAATAGCGGCGCTGGACAGCGTGTTGCCGGACTATTCCTCGTTCAATGTGCTGGAAGACGCGCAGGTACGCGAAGGCATCAAGGCCTATGGCAACTGGCCAACCATCCCGCAGCTGTACATTAACGGGGAGCTGGTGGGTGGTTGTGACATTGTCATTTCCATGCTCAATTCCGGCGAACTGCACCAGCAGCTGGGCCTGGCAGCGCCCGACCGCAGCCCACCCGAAATCACCCTGACTGATCTGGCCGCGGAGCGCATCCGCCAGGCCATGCAGGGTCATGAGGGTGTGGCACTGCATTTCTCAGTCGATTCAGGCTGGGATTCGCAATTCAACCTGGGGCCTTTGCAGGGTGGAGAAATACTCAGCAGCGCCAAAGGTATTGAAATCGCCATGGACATTGCGACCGCTCAGCGGGCGCGGGGTGCCATCATCGATTGGGTGAAGGTGATGACCGGAGAAGGCCTGGCTGTCACCCTGCCCGGCGCACCGCCTGCGGTAAAAACACTCAGCGTGACCGAATTGGCTGAGCGGCTGAAATCCGCGGACCTCATGTTGATTGATGTGCGTGGCGCAGAGGATAGAGCCAAAGCCAGTATCGCAGCAGCGCTGCCGCTGAATGATGAGTTGGCCAGGAAGCTGGCTACGCTGCCAAAGGAAACCGAGCTGGCCTTTGTCTGCCATCACGGCAATTCCAGCATGGGGGCAGCGGAACACTTCCGCAAACAGGGTTTTTCAAGCGTCTACAACGTCAAAGGGGGCATGGATGCCTGGTCACTGGAGGTGGACAGCAGTATTCCCCGCTACTGACCGCTGCTCTTGAAACTGGCAAATGTTATAAAAAAAGCGGGCCTGAGCCCGCTTTCAGTGAACAGAATAACAGTCCGGATTCAGCCGTCAGTTGCTTCCTTGACTGCTTCGTCTACTTCCTCGGCAGCATCACTGGCTGCGTCTGCTGCATCGTCTACGGTGTCTGACACTGCATCAGAAGCATCGTCGTAAGCATCGGACGCCGAATCAGCTGCATCAGCGGCCATATCACCCGCTGCATCCATGCCATCGGACATCGAATCAGCTGCATCAGCGGCCATATCACCCGCTGCATCCATGCCATCGGACGCCGCATCCGCCGCACCATCGTAGGCATCAGACACGCTATCAGCCGCTTCACTCGCCATGTCGCCAGCAGCATCCGCAGTATCTGCAGCCGCTTCAGAAACCGTTTCTGCAGCTTCCTGCACGCTTGTGGCAGCAGCCTCTTCTTCACTTTTGCCACAGGCCGAAAGCAGCACAGCAGCGCACATTATCACCAACCAGTTTGAAAGTTTGTTTCTCATAAAATCGCTCCGTACATATTCGTTTGAATTGGTAAGTCTTGTAGAACAGCTAAGCCTTTCCATGAGCCTGTCTGCCACCTGTCCACCTGCAAATTGCCTGTATTCGATTCGTCCATTTCAGGTCATTAACCTAAGGTGTAATTCTAGAATAACTGAAACCCGGTAGCGTTACACCATGGCTGTAAGTTGGGGGCTGTAAGTTGGGGGCTGTAAGTTGGGCTGTTTGAAGAGTTCTGCCGAAATCCCCCGGATCAGTGGCAAAATTCTGCAATCACCGGAGCGTGGTCTGAAGGTCGCTCCTGCCGGCGCGGTTCGATATCAACATAAGCCGCCTGACACTTCTTTGCCAGGGCAGCTGAAGCCAGCAATAGATCAATGCGCAATCCGAGTTTGCGCCGAAAGGCGTTCATCCGGTAATCCCACCA
>JANOGQ010000271.1:0-2297 GCA_031406105.1 Lysobacterales bacterium
TGCTTGATCAAGTTGCTGATATTTGATGAAGAGCTTCCTGTGTCTCCAGCAAGTTGATCAGAAATTTTCAAACCCATCTCTGAAGATTAACTCTTCGACCTCAAGGTCTGCATTGATCCTGACGCCAAACGCTACACTGCCGCAACTGTTCGTGTTCGAACAGGAGAAAGAGATCCAGCCGGCATTGGCGGCATAAGCATGGCCTGTCATTTCACCGGATTGCAGGTCGACATTCACGGCATAAGCCACGTTGCCGCAGCTGGAAGAATCTTCACAGGAAAAGCTGATCCAGCCGATATTGGGGGACCAGCCAAAGCCGCTGAGGTTGCCGCTGCCATCGTGGTTTACCCGATAGTTAACCTCATTACAGGAACTGGTGTTCTCACAACTCAGGCTGATCCAGCCGGTATTTGCAGACCACAGCCAACCCTGCAGGGCGCTGGCGGAAAACATCAGTCCAGGGCCCCCATCGCCCAATGGCTCAGCATTGATCCATCCGAGATTGGCGGCGTAAGCGTACTGTGAGCCATCATTGCCAGGGTCGACGACTTCGCTGGCAAAAGTCGGCGGCGACAGCATCAACAAAAGAATCAAGCCAGGTATTGGCGTCGCAACTTTCATCGGAAAAGCCTAAGGCACAAATCCGCGAATATTGTCCCAGGGCCCAGGGCTGGCGGTGATGCTGCTTACAGGAGCTGCGCTGGGAGCCGCAGTAAGATCATAGTCCGCCTCCTCATTTTTTTGTGCAAAGTTTTTAGTGACGATAAAGTCTCCAACAACCCATAAACCTGTCTTTGTACAAAAGCTGGACGAATTATCGGTAATGGTCCCGCCTGAAGTAGCAACGTTCAGACCCTTGAAAACGAGAATACAGCTCAGTTCGCTGTTATAAACCCGGTTGTTCCTGATGTCGACGTATATACCATCGTTGGTTCCAGCATTGGCGACATGGATTCCTGCACCTTGTGCTATTCCATCAACGTTCGTCTCAGAGACAACATTGTCGCGGATAAAGGCAATAAGTGGCAGCGAACTGTTGGTCAAGACGGAAATTCCGGATTTCAAGGTCCCGCTGCAGTTGATTTGCCTGACTGTAACCTGCCCAGTAGGGTTAAAAAAATTGGCACAATTCACCCCGCCGCGTATTCGCAGGTCATGCAGGTGAACATCCGCAACGCCTTGCCCACCCACCCCGGCCCCTGTCTCTGTCTTGATGGTTCCATTAAAAATCCTGACATTTGTGGTGTTTGCGACCGTGATGCCATTTGGGCTACCACCAGTCAGGGTAAAGCCGCTCAAGTCCAGCGTTACATCGTTGGCACTAATCAGAATATGGCCAGAGATATTTTTTGTCAGGTAATAGGACCCGGAGGTTGCAATGGTCCCGGCTGCAGATATGGGAGTACGGGGCTCCACCTGATCCAGCGTTTTCATCGTCGGGCCGGGGGGTAAGGCGGGTTCCAGGTTACCTTGTGCGAAGAGCGGAGTGGAAATGAAAGACAACAACAGGGACGTGAAGAGTATTGTTTTCATGCTTGAGGCTCACTTGTTATTATTGGAAATACGATACGCCTTTTATTTCGCACCGGGAAGAGGGATTTGAAGGCGCTTTAAAGGCTGGGGACAGCGCGATAAAAAGCCCGAATGTCGAGGTTGGTAAATCCTGCTCAGGTCAGTGCGGCCGGGCCAGAACCCGAACCGGCACATCCAGCCCGAACTCAAAGGAATCGTAATACAGCCGTTCGGCATTCAGGCCCTGGCTTAGAAACGCACTGCGGGCCGAGTCGATCATGGCCGGTGGGCCGCTCATATAAACATCAAAGGCAGCCAGATCGGGATGATCGGCCAGCACCGCTGCATGCGCCAGCCCGGCAAAAAAACCATCTTCCAGGTCATCTTCCTCAGACACAGCCTGGCGATAGTGAATATGCGGAAATTGCCTGGCCCACTGCCGTGGCAGTTCATCCATATAGAGTTCTTCGCAGGTGCGCGCACCCCAGTAGAGATGGATTTCGCGACGATCGCCCTGTTCCAGCAGATTTTCGATCATGGATTTCAAAGGCGCAAAGCCGGTGCCTCCACCCAGCATGATCATCGGCCTTTGCGGGTCATCATTGCGAACGAAAAAATTTCCCAAAGGGCCTTCGAAGCGGATGATGTCCATTTCCTTGAGCGTGTCGAATACGTAGCCGGTGAAGTCGCCGCCTTCCACGTGGCGTATATGCAGCTCAATTTCATCTTCCAGCGAAGGACAGCTGGCGATGGAAAAAGCGCGACGTTTGCCGCCAGCCCGAGCG
>JANOGQ010000279.1:0-3488 GCA_031406105.1 Lysobacterales bacterium
GGCGACATCTCATGTAGCACAGCAGCAGCAAATTCGGTTTCTGGCATACCCCGTTCACGGGCAATCTGAGGGGTGATGCCGGTTATCAGGCAGGCGGCCGGATGCGGCAGCACATCATCCGATGGCGAGCAATAGATAACAACCGGATCCCCAATCGGCTTCAGGTCACCATCAGTTCGCAAAGCCGCGAACTGGGACGGACGATCGATCAGCGCTTGTGCGCCAAAAGTTTCATAATCGTGCCAGAGAAAGGAGCGAACTGTTTTCACTTCAAGGGCTACCCGGATTGAAGGATCTATGGTTGCATTGTAACAAGCTTCGTCCCATGACCTGGTGACCTGTAATATTCACCCGAATCAAAACTTTTATTGCACTTGAAAGATTGAGCCGGTCAGAATCGCAGCGCATGACACCATCAGTTAAATCCCCTACAGTTTCATCCTTCTCCGCGACCACAGGTTTTAGCTGATGTCTGATTTTGAACTCGCCTTCCACGAACTGTTAGAACTGATCCGCCTTGAACCCCTGGAAGTCAATCTGTTCCGGGGTGAAAGCCGCGACATGGGGGCTCAGCGGGTGTTCGGCGGCCAGGTATTGTGCCAGGCGGTATTGGCGGCCAGTGCCACGGTCGATGGCCGTTTGATTCATTCGCTGAACGCCTATTTCCTGCGCGCCGGTGATCCGGCCGCACCTATTGTTTACAGCGTTGATCGCAGCCGTGACGGTGGTAGTTTCAGTGCCCGCCGGGTGGTGGCGATTCAGCATGGCAGGCCCATCTTCACTCTGGCCTGCTCTTTCCAGGCACCTGAAGAAGGGCTTGAGCATCAATTTGACGCCCCTGAGGTTCCAGATCCGGAACAAATCGCTCCACGCGCTGAGGTCGATCCGGAAAAGTTGCAGCATTTGCCGCTTATGATGCGTCGCTGGATTGACCGTTTTGGCCCCTTCGAGTTTCGTCGGGTGGGTGACTACGATCCTTTCCACCCTGCGCCAGAACCGCCCCATCAGCAAGTCTGGTTCCGTCTGCAGGGCAGATTACCGGATGATCCGGCAATGCATCGCGCCTTGCTGGCCTACGTTTCAGATTTCCAGTTGATTGGCACTGCGACCTTACCCCATGGGCTTTCCTGGGCTCAGAGCAGCCTGATGATGGCCAGCCTGGACCATGCTATGTGGTTCCACCGCGATTTCCGCATGGACGACTGGATGCTCTATTCCTGTGACAGCCCCAGTGCCGGCGGCGGTCGCGGTTTTGCCCGTGGCATGATTTTCAGCCGTTCGGGCAAGTTGATAGCCAGCACGGCTCAAGAGGGCGTGATCCGCTTACGCAGGGACAGCCCTGAAAAATCAATAGTGCAGTGATTTCGACTCAGGGATTGCGGACTGAAACACGGGTTGGCCAGAAGCAAAAGAACCGCAGAGGTCGACTGCCTGCTTGGGCAAACACCCGGAATTCGCCCGGGTGTTGTCAGGATCTTTAAACTACTTTTTAATCAGGCCAACAAAAAACAACAGAATCACTGCACCGATGGTTGCCGAAACAATGGCACTGAATATTCCTGCTCCCAAGGAAACTCCTAATGCACCTAACAACCATCCACCGATCACGGCGCCAACAATACCTACGATGATATTGATGAGTAATCCCTGACCACCACCCTTCATGAGCCGGCCTGCGAGCCAGCCAGCTATTGCGCCAATTACAAGCGAGATAAGAATTCCTTGACCTTCCATATTGTGCTCCTCTGGCGGTCTGTTGGGCTTAAGCGATCACAGCGTCAGCAGATCAGCGCTAAGTTCGACAGACTTTGGGTTGAAAAGCCTCCACCTGACCTGCGTGGAGTCGTTTGGTGGCTCGTGGGGTTCACCAGCCAGCCGAACCAGTTTATGATATTGCGGTCGGATTGCAATGTGCCGAATAAAAGAGAGTTATCAATGCCAGGGATAGCGCTGTTGATACGCCAGTTAGCCCAGTTGGGTGGGGGGAGCTCAGCCCGACTCTCGGCCACTCTGCCGATTCGGCTGCTTTTAGTGGCTTTTTCGCTGTTCGCAGTGGGCGGGCAAGCGCAGGTGTATAAATTTGTTGATGATAAAGGCATTGTCAACTACACCAATATCGCCCCACCCACCGGTCAGGAATTCCAGGTTTTAAGATTTCCCTGCTATGCGGCAGATCCCAGGTGTCGTTCTGTCAGCTGGGACAAAGTTGCTCTCAACACCCAGTCATTTGGCAACGAAATACAGCAGGCCTCGCTGGCCAGCGGTGTGGATGCGGCATTGATCCGCGCCATCATTCATGCCGAATCCGCCTACCAGGCAGATGCAGTATCACCCAAAGGAGCACAGGGCCTGATGCAATTAATGCCACAGACGGCGAAAATGCTGCAGGTTGGTGATCCCTTCAATCCGGCCAACAATATTGACGGCGGTGCGCGCCACCTGGCCGACCTTCTGAAGCAGTTTGATGGTGATGTAACGCTGGCAGCTGCAGCTTACAATGCCGGAGCAGGTGCGGTTCAAAAATACGGCGGTGTTCCGCCTTTCGATGAAACCCGCGAGTATGTGCGGCGGGTGAACATACTGAACAAGAGATACAGCGCTGCCGGTAGTTAGTCTGGCTAATAAATCAACCGCACTTCCCGCACGGAATCTATCGCACTCAGGGCAGCGACCAGTTCATCGCAGGCACTGATTCGCCATTCTGCCCCCAATACCAGTTGAGCTTTGGCGCGACCGTTGTTGTAATCGATGTAAACTTCATCGTTACCATTCCGGTAAGGACGAATCGCATCCTGCAGGCGTGTGCAGATATCTTCGTCCGGCCCTCGCAGGGATATGTGCACACCGCGTGAATGGCCACTCTTGGCTTCACTCAGCGTGAGAACCTTTTCTGCTTTCATGCGGTGGCTGCCAGAGAACTCATCCATCGCTACCCGCCCATCGATGACCAGGATTTCATCCTTGACCAGCAGTTGGGCATACTGCTGCCAGGCGGCTTCGAACAGTGCAACCTCCATGCGGCCGGTATGGTCTTCTATGACCATGAAACCACCCTTGTTCAAACGCCGGCGCACGCTCTTGACCATACCTGCCAGGGTCATGCTGATGCCACCACGGCGATTGGCCGCTGTTACAGCAGGTATGCGCCTCGCAACCTGGTCCAGTGTGCAGGAAGTGAATCGCGACAGGTCGGCTGCATGGAAGCGGGCAGGGTGGTTCGTCAAAAACAAGCCCAGCGCTTCACGTTCACTTTGCAGGCATTGTAGCTCGGTCCAAGGAGTTACTTTCTGGTGATCGACCGGGCGCAGCTTACTCAAGTCATCCACTCGGCCGAACATGTCTGCCTGGCCGGAAGCATTATCTTTCTGTGCCTGCTCGGCAGCCTGCAAGGCGTCAGGCAACTCCTGCATCAGCCGTGCCCGATTGCGTTCCGGATCCAGGCTGTCTGCCGCGCCGGAACGTATCAGTATCTCCATGGCACGTCGATT
>JANOGQ010000284.1:0-13538 GCA_031406105.1 Lysobacterales bacterium
CTTGCAGCCAGGCTGAGGCAAAGCAGGAGTACCATCGACGGTGTGGCAATTTTCATAAGGGCAGTTTCCGTATAGAGGATGATCCGGCACATCATATGGGGCCAGTCCGGCAGATTCAAAGCCTGTCTGGCCACAGACATAGCCACAGACATAGCCACAGGCATAGCCACAGACTTGGCCAGGGACATAACTCAAGGCAGCTCTGATTCATTCGTCCCTGAATCATCAGAGCGCGCCAAACAAAAAGTGTCATTTTTACTTGGCTTCATTTTCAATGATTTACAATCATTGAAAATGGCGGCACATCCTTATGCCGCGGAAACTCTGAATAAATCAGAGTTTCCTTAACTCGGCGGTTTGCCTGCCCTGGGAATAACTGCCATTATTCTTCCGGTCCGCAAATCATGCTCAGGTGATCCATGCTACACAGAATTCAGCGAATGGTTTGGGGCAATTTCACACGCTCCGGATACAGGAAAATAGCCCTTACGGCGCTGCTGGCAGCGACTCTGCAGACTGCATCGCTGACGGCGCAGGAACACGATGATCATTCCTTGCCGCCAGCACGGGTGCTGGGGCAAATCGAATTTCCCACCAGCGCCAAGGATGCGGAAGCACAGGCGGCATTCATTCGCGGCATGCTGTTGCTGCATTTATTTGAATATGAGTTTGCGGCTGAAGAATTCATTGCCGCCCAGCAGATTGAGGCAGAGTTCGCCATGGCCTACTGGGGTGAAGCCATGACGCATAATCATCCCATCTGGGATGAACAGGATCTGCCCGCGGCCCGGGAAATACTGCTCAAGCTCGGCGCCACGCCAGAGCAAAGGCTGGCCACAACAGACGATCCCAGGGAGCAGGCATTCCTGGCCTCACTGGAAATTCTCTATGGTGAAGGCAGCAAAACAGAGCGTGATCAGGCTTATGCCCGCCACCTGGAACAGATGGCTCTGATGTTCCCCGATGACCATGAAGTGCAACTCTTGTACGCTTTGTCCCTTTTAGGTGTCAGCGCTGGTGTTCGCGATATTCCCAGTTACATGCTCAGCACCGCTGTGGCGCAGGATGTTTTCAGTGCCAATCCGCAGCATCCGGGCGCGGCGCACTATCTGATTCACGGCGTGGATGATCCCGACCATGCGGTTTTGGGCCTCACTGCGGCCCGGGCTCTGGCGGAAATGGCACCCGATGCCGGGCATTCTTTGCATATGACCTCGCATATTTTTATCGCTCTGGGCATGTGGGATGAGGTGGTTACCGCCAATGAAAATGCCGTGCGCGTGCACACCAGCATGCGGCAAGAGCAGGGACTCACTGCGCGTCACTGGGGTCATTATAACTTCTGGCTATTGTATGGTTTGTTGCAACAGGGGCGGAATGAAGACGCCCTGAAACTGCTGAAAGCGGCTTATCAGGAGTTGCAGGAAGAAGACAAAGCACCCACGGATCGTTTGCTGTTGGATCCGGATAGTTCCATTACCGGTTCGGTGGTGCAGATGTGGACCCGTTACCTGGTGGAAACCCGCGACTGGACTGGCGATGTTGCTGACTGGGATTTCAAGCTGGGCGATGCCTTCGATCCCAATCTTAATTACACCTTCGTGCAGGGCATGCGAGCTGCGCATGCCTTGCAGGCTTCGGAAGCGACGCAGTACCTGGGTCAGTTTCGTGGCATGCAAGCCGAGTTGAGCCGGCTGCTGGCACAGAAAAAAGAATCCGCAGCGGGTGACCAGCAATATCTCAAACGCCTGCAGGTCATGGAGCAGGAGTTGCTGGCTGGTATCGAATTTGCCCGCGGTGAGAGCCAGCAGGCTGCCCGCTATGCCGCCGAAGCCAGCCGTCTCGAAGACGAAATGCCTTATGCATTCGGGCCGCCGTTTGTGGACTGGCCCAGTGCGGAATTGCTGGGTGAAATGTTACTTGATGCGCGCAAATATGCGGAAGCAGAAGCCGCCTTCAAACTGGAATTGAAACGCGCCAGGCTGCGGGCCAACAGCCTGCAAGGCCTGGCAACTGCATTGCACAAACAAGGCAAGGAAACCGAGGCAGTTTATTACCAGGAAAAGTTGCAGCAAATGCAGAAAAACAAAGCCACAGCTGCAAAGTCTGGCAACAATGGCTTACCACTGGACCTGGAAGAAAACTGAATCTCAGGTTTTCCTGATGATGGAGTTTCACGGCCGCTCCACCACCCAGGGCACCCGGATATCCTGCACCAGTTGTTGCACCCGCTCTGGAGGAGGCTCTCCCAGGTAGCTGACTGCGAATGCCACGGCAAAATTCAGCACCATGCCAAGCACACCAATCCCTTCGGGTGATATGCCCAATAGCCAGTTGGCCGGAATATTTTCCCGCAGCGGCGCAAAGAACACCCCCTTGAATACGATGATATAGCCAAAGGTGAAAATCAGGCCGGTCAACATGCCGGCAATGGCACCTGTCTTGTTGATGCGGGAGGAGAATATGCCCATCAGGATAGCCGGGAATAACGATGCAGCAGCCAGGCCAAAAGCAAAAGCCACTACTTGTGCCACAAAGCCCGGCGGATTGAAACCCAGGTAGCCTGCAATGAGGACGGCAACGCCAGCGGCCACCCGGCCGGCGCGCAATTCGTCTTTTTCCGTAATGCCCGGCATCATGATGCCTTTCAGCAGGTCGTGTGAAATCGATGCGGAAATAACCAGCAACAAGCCAGCCGCTGTGGACAAAGCCGCAGCTATGCCACCCGCTGCTACCAGCGCAATCACCCAGTTGGGCAAGGCAGCGATTTCCGGATTGGCCAGCACCATGATGTCGGGGTCTACGGTCAGTTCATTGCCTTGCCAACCGTATGCTTCCGCTATGGGCAGGAAGTCAGGATTGGCATCGTTGTAATACTGCACACGACCATCACCATTGTGGTCAGAGAAAGCCAGCAGCCCGGTTTGTTCCCAGTTGCGGAACCAGGCGGGCCTTGCTGCGTAAGCCATGTTGCCATCCACGCTGCCCACTGCGCCGGGCTGCATGGTTTCTGTCAGGTTGAGTCTGGCCATGGCACCAACGGCAGGAGCTGTGGTGTAAAGAATGGCAATGAACAGCAGGGCATAACCGGCTGATTTGCGTGCATCGGAAACTTTCGGTACGGTAAAAAATCGCACGATCACATGCGGCAGTCCGGCAGTTCCCACCATCAACGCCAGGGTGATCATGAACATATCGATGGTGCTTTTATCGCCTCGAGTGTATTCGCGAAAACCGAGGTCCGTGACCACCGCGTCGAGTTTCTGCAGCAGATAAATGTTCTCGCCGGAAATCTTGCCCCCCAGCCCCAGTTGCGGGATCGGGTTGCCGGTCATGTTCAGGGCGATGAACACGGCTGGCACGGAATAGGCAAAAATCAGCACACAGTATTGCGCCACCTGGGTATAAGTAATGCCTTTCATGCCACCCAGTACCGAGTAGAAAAAAACCACCGCCATACCGATCATCAACCCTACATGCACCGGCACTTCAAGAAAGCGGGAAAAAACAATGCCTACGCCGCGCATCTGCCCGGCCACGTAAGTGAAGGAAATGAAAATCAGGCAGATCACGGCCACTGCCCGTGCGGTATTGGAGTAATAACGGTCGCCGATGAATTCCGGCACGGTGAAGCGGCCATATTTCCGCAGGTAGGGTGCCAGCAGCAATGCCAGTAAAACGTAGCCACCGGTCCAGCCCATCAGGTAAACCGAGCCGCCGTAGCCCTGGAAGGCTATCAGGCCAGCCATGGAAATAAAGGAAGCAGCTGACATCCAGTCCGCGCCAGTGGCCATGCCATTGGCAATCGGGTGCACATTTTTGCCGGCCACGTAGAAATCACCGGTAGTTTTTGCTTTGGATGCGGTGGCAATAACGATGTACAGCAGGAAGCTGAGGCCAACCACCAGGTAGGTGATGGCTTTGAGCTCCATTATTGATCACCGTTCGGATCAGTACTTTCCAGTACGCCGAAGCGACGGTCCAGAGCATTGATGCGCAAAACATAAAACAGGATCAACAACAGGAAGATATAAATTGAGCCTTGCTGGGCAAACCAGAATCCCAGCTTGAAACCGAAGAGTTGATACTGGTTCAGGGTTTCGGCGAAGAGGATTCCACAACCATAGGATGCCAGGAACCAGACCACAAGGCAGATGCGGACCAGTCTGAGATTGGCCTTCCAGTAGTCCTGCCGGCGTTTCTGCTGCTGCTCTGCAGTGCTGGGTAGCTTTTCAGCGCTCATGGCTTCTTGATTCTGCATAGTGTGCGCGGCTACAGTAACAGCACTGACTGCCAAGATTCCAGCAAAGCTTTGCTGTACAGTAAGACTGAAACATGAGTTTCCTGACAAAAGCAAAAACTAGGGAAGGTGTTAATGGCCACAGAAGCATCACTTTTTCACTGTTCACGATCATCCATATACCTGTCTGTGGTCAGCCTGTGTCTGCTCGGCCTCTGGCTGCTGAGCTTGCCCGATGACGCCCTTGCAGCCGATAGCGTGGCAGCGCTGGGGCGGCTGGAACCCGCCGATGGTGTATTGGTGCTTTCTGCACCACTGACTCCGGAATCCATTTCTGGCGCTGTTGTTTCCGAAATACTGGTCAAATCAGGTGAGGATGTGGCAGCAGGTCAGCTGCTGGCTGTCATGGAGACTGCAAATTTATCAAAGGCGCATCTGAAGGAAGCAGTTGCCGAACTGGAATTGGCCGAACGCCGGGCCAAGGCGCAGGATGCAGCTGCGGAAGAAGTGTGCGTCCGAGCCACTGTTGCGGCCCGTGAGTCGGCACGTCGGGCCGAGCTCTTGCTGAAAGGTGTAGCGGGTGAAGAAGAAGCCGATCTGGCCGCCGGCCGGGCCGAGGCGCTGACAGCGGCCTGCAGTTCAGCCAGGGTTGCAGCTTATGCCGCTCAAGCAGAAATTCTGTTGGCTCAATCGCATATTGAAATTCGTGAGGTCCAGCTGCAACGCAGCATGATACGGGCGCCGATGGCGGGTCGTGTGCTGGCTATACACGCCCGGCCTGGTGAGATGGCGGCGCTGGAAGGATTACTTGAGTTGGGCAATGTGAGCAGCATGTACGCCGTGGCAGAAGTTTATGAAGCTGACATTTCCCGGGTGCGGCCAGGCCAGAAAGCCCAGATCAGCAGTGATGCCCTGGATGCCGTGTTGACCGGAACGGTAGAAACCATACACCAGAAAGTGGCCAAGATGGATACGATTGGCACCGACCCGGCGGCGCGCAAGGATGCCCGTATCATTGAAGTTGAAATTCGCCTGGATGATTCTGCTGCAGTCGCAAATTATACGTATCTGCAGGTTGAGGTTGTGATCAACCCTTGAGCACTTACGCCGCATGATCCTGGGCTGGATGCAGCTGAAGCATCGGCCCATGCGTTTGCTGGTGGCTGTGGCTGGTATTGGCTTTGCGGTGTTGCTGATCCTGATGCAACTGGGCTTCCGCTCGGCGCTGTTCGAGAGTGCGGTGCGCTTCCATGAGCGTCTGCAATACGACATTGCGCTATTCAGCCCTGACAGTGTCTTCATTGTCCGCCCGGAAGGCTTTTCCATACGCCGGCTCTACCAGGTGCTGGGGACAGAGGGGGTGGAGAATATTACGCCGGTTTACATTTTCCCCTCGGTCTGGAAAAACCCCTGGAATAACCAGCGCCGCAGCATCAATACGCTGGGCTTTGACTCTGATCGGCCCTTTCTGGACGCACCCGGCTTTGAAGATGCAAGGCACTTGCTGCAAGGGCAGAACGCGGTGCTGTTTGATGCAGCGTCGCGCCCCGAGTTCGGTGACGTAGCCGCACACATGGCCGAGCAGGGACCATTGATTACCGAGATCAATGATCGCGAAATGGAGGTTGTTGGCCTGTTCCGGATGGGAACATCATTTGGCATCGATGGCAGCGTCATCACCAATGTTGACAACTGGCTGCGTATGTTTCCGGAGCGGCAGAGGGATGAAATCCAGCTGGGGCTGATTCATCTGCAGGATCCTGCTGCCGCCAGTGAGATCCGCGATCGCCTGCGGGCCTACTTACCCAAGGATGTGCTGGTCATGACTCGCGCTGATTTTGTGCAGCGTGAAACCGAATACTGGAATTCAGCCACCCCGATAGGCTATATCTTTGCCTTTGGCGCCATCATGGGCCTGGTGGTAGGTGCCATCATCGTTTACCAGATCCTGTTTGCCGATGTGTCTGAACACCTGCGCGAATACGCAACGCTGCGAGCCATTGGCTACCGCAAGCGATTTATCTCCGGTATTGTCTTGCAGCAGGCTGTCATTCTGGCAGTGCTGGGCTTTATTCCCGGGGTGCTGGCCGTGGTCTGGCTGTATGGCAAAGCTGCGGCTGCCACCAATCTGCCGCTGTACCTCACTCCTGATCGGGCCTTGGCGGTGTTCCTGCTGACGCTGGCGATGTGTGCCTTGTCCGGTTTGCTGGCCATGCGCAAAGTGCACAAGCTCGATCCGGCCGAGGTGTTTTGAAATGGTCAGTTCTGAAGCAGGATTAGGGCTTTGAGCGCACATCTGGAAATCCGGGCAAGATCAATTTTCAGGCAGTATTTTGGTAATCCTGTCAGCGACCAGGAGGGTGACGCTCATTACTTCGATGAGGCTGATTTTCAGGAAGGCCTGGATTGGGTGCACCTGGCGGGTGGCGATTGGCTGTTTCACCAGGGTGATAAAGGTGACTCCCTCTACCTGCTGGTGCGCGGCCGATTGCAGGTCTGGCACGAATCAGGCAGACATGGGCCGCTGGCAACACCGCAGCTGATTGGCCGTATTACCCCGGGTGACAGCGTCGGTGAACTGGCTTTGCTCACCGGCACCGAACGTTCTGCGGGCATACGCGCGGTGCGCGACAGCAGCCTCATCCGCATAGACCGGGCGGCCTTTGACCGCATCGGTATGCGCCATCCAAAACTGTTGATGAAACTGGCAGCACGAGCTGCCCAGCTGGCGCAGCAATCCACCCTGCCGGTGAGCGGCCCGACCCGCAATCTCAGCACCATCGCGCTGTTGCCGCTGGATGGATGTGCCCAAAGCCAGCAATTGTGCCGCGATTTATTGGGCTGCCTACAGGCTCATGGGCGCATAGCCTGGCTGGATTATGCCGGTCTGCGCGAACAGGGTGCCCCAGTCTGGCAGTTGCCTGACGATGGATCTGTTCCCGACAGACTGATCAACTGGGTGCATCAGCTGGAGGATGAAACCCGCTTGCTGGTTTATCAGTGTGATGCGACTGCCAGCAACTGGACCCGCTTCGGCCTTCGCCAGGCCGATCTGGTGGTGCTGGTGGCAGCAGCCGGCAGCGAACCAGACAGGCGCGATTGTGAACATCAGCTGGGCCTGGCCGAAAATGATGCCACCGCACGTCGCATGCTGGTTTTACTGCAGCCTGAGGCCAGCGATGAAATCAGCGGCACTGCTGACTGGTATCGCTCGCGACAACTGGATTTTCATATCCATGTGCGCGCCAACCATGCTGAAGACATACAACGACTGGCCAGGGTGTTGACTGGCAAAGCCACTGGCCTGGTGCTCGGTGCGGGGGCTTCACGTGGTTTTGCGCACCTCGGCGTGATCAAGGCCCTGGAAGAAGCTGGCCGCCCGGTGGACTGGATAGGCGGCACCAGTATTGGCGCCATTATGGGCGCGACTTCCGCCATGGGCTGGAAAGCCGATCGCTGTATTGAGCTGATGCGCCATGCTTTTGTCCGGGGCAGGCCGTTCAGTGATTACACCGTGCCGCTGGTGTCGCTTTTGTCCGGAGGACGCATGCGGCGTTTGCTGCACGAGCATGCTGACTTGCAGATCGAGGACATGCCTGTCCCTTTCTTCTGCATTTCCAGCTGCCTGGATGATGGCACGGCCAATTTCCATAACAGCGGTTCACTGGCACGGGCCTTGTCGGCTTCGGCATCCATGCCGGGCATTTTGCCGCCGACAGTGGTTAACGGTCGCCTGGCAGTTGATGGGGCGGTGCTGGACAGCTTGCCGGTAGATGCAATGTGGCGCCAGCCGGTAGGTGAAGTCATTGCAGTCAGCCTTGCTGCCCATGGCCAGGTTGAGGTGGACTATACCGACACACCCTCGGGCTGGGCCATGCTGTGGGGAAAGTTGCTACCTTTTACCCGGCGTTACCGGGTACCCGCCATGATGACGGTAGTGCTCAAAGCTACTGAGCTGGCTACCCTGGCTGACCTGCGTGCCCAGGGCATGCGAGCCAGCCTTCTGCTGGAGCCTGATGTGCGACGCTTTGGGCTGACTGAAGTCAATTCTTTTGAACAAATTGTGGTTGCCGGTTATGACTGTGCGGTGGCAACTTTGAGGAAAAACTTATGAAGCACCTGCAAGCTGATTCCTGCCAGAAACTTTTACTGCTTTTCATCATGGCCATTGCCCTGGCCTTGTCTTTGATGGCCTGTGAGCCGGCAGAGCAAAGTCCAGCAGCCAGGCAGGACAACACTGAAATGCTTGCGCCAGCAGCGAATCTGCCGCAAGCCTATCGCCAGGTGGAACTGGCGGATATCAGCACTGATGCTGATCTGCAAAGCCGCTGTGCAGCTGAAACCGCCGCATTTGCCGAGGGCATAAAGGCGCTGGAGGCCTTCAGCGGCACGCCTGCGTTTGAAAATTTTCTGCAGCCCTTGAATACCGTTGTGGTCAACGCTCTCAATATGTCATTTGTGGCCGGAGCTCTGGCCGCGGTGCATCCTGATGCCGCGCTGCGGACAGCCGCTGATGCCTGCACCCAGGCCATGAGTGGTGTGCAATCCGATTTCTCCTTGTCACGGCCGATTTTTGACCAGCTGCAGGCAGTTGATAGCACTGCTGCTGATGCCGAAACCCAGCGCTTCCTGGAAAAACTGCTGTTGAGCTTCCGGCTCTCGGGAGTCGATAAAGATGAAACCACGCGAGCCCGAATCAAGCAGCTTAACGAAGAAATTACCGCTGTGGGCCTGGAGTTCGACAACAATATTCGTGATGCAGTCGCTTACCTGGAGCTGCAATCCGCCGGGCAGATGGCAGGCTTGCCGGAGGATTACATCGCAGCCCATCCGCCCGGTGAAGATGGCCTGATCCGGATATCTACCCAGTATCCGGACCTTTTTCCCTTCATGAGTTACAGCACCAGCGATGAGCTCAGGCGCAATCTTTCGGTACTTTCCAGTAACCGCGCCTATCCCGAAAATGAAGCCTTGCTGTTGCAGTTGCTGCAACTGCGCCATGAGTTGGCACAACTGCTCGGTTTTGAAAACTACGCCCAGAGGGCAACAGCCGACAAGATGGTGGGTTCGCCACAACGGGTGGAGAGTTTCCTGTCCGAACTGGCTGGATACACCGCAATCGGGCAGCAACGGGAGTACGACCTGCTGTTGGCCCGTTTGCAGCAGGATAAGCCGGATGCGCTACGAGTCGAGCCCTGGCAAACCAGCTACCTGATGGAGAAAGTCAGCCAGGAGCAATTCCAGGTGGATTCACGCGAAGTAAGGCAATACTTTAATTACGACGCCAGCCGTGATGGCCTGATTGCACTGACAGAGCAATTGTTCGGTGTGCAGATCAAGCCCTGGGCTGATGCCCCTGTCTGGCATGAGGAAGTCGAGGCGTTTGAATTATGGGATGAGGATGTGCTGATTGGCCGTTTCTTCCTGGACATGCACCCGCGTGACAACAAGTATCAGCATGCGGCTGCTTTTCCTCTGCAACTGGGTATTACTGGCGTGCAAACACCCTTGTCTGCTCTGGTTTGCAATTTCCCGCGCGGTTCAGGGCCTATGGAACACAGCCAGGTGATCACCTTCCTGCATGAATTCGGTCATCTGCTGCACAGCTTGTTTGCTGGCGATCACTATTGGCATGAAATCACTGGCATCAACACCGAATGGGATTTCGTGGAAGCACCCTCGCAAATGCTCGAAGAGTGGGTGTGGGACTACGACACCATTGCGCCGTTTGCCCGCAATGCGGAGGGTCAGGTCATAGCACGCGAACTGCTGGACAAGATGAAAGAAGCACGCGACTTTGGTCTGGGAATGGCTACCCGCCGGCAATTGTCATTGGCAGCCATGTCCCTCGGAATTCATAATCGCGATCCCGAAGGTCTGGACCTGAAGGAATTCACCGACAATATCAGCCGTGAATTCACGCTGCTGCAACCATTGGCTGAAGGTCATTTCTACGCCAGTTTCGGGCATCTCAATGGTTACTCGGCAATTTATTACACCTACCAGTGGTCTTTGGCCATAGCCTCGGATCTGCTGACCCGTTTCCAGGCCGAGGGCATGCGGAACCTGGAAACGGCCAGTGCCTATCGTGAAGCGATATTGCAGCGAGGTGGCAGTAAGCCGGCTGCCGAACTGGTGAAGGACTTCCTCGGGCGCGATGTCAGTTTCAAGCCTTATGCTGAGCGGCTCACCGGAGCAGGATTGCCCGCTGCAAGGGCAGACCAGGAGTGAACGCTACACAGCCGCCGCTTGCAAGGTCAGCGGCGCCCGCCTGGGCAGCGATGTTGCAGTCGATAACGCGCTACGCCACTGCGGACCTGGGCGGTGGCCCGCGGCTCTGGAAGTTTGCCTGGGTGATCAATTTCCAGAAAGTGGGAACGCCCTTTTTCCTCGCCGCACTGATGTGGTGGTATGGCAATTACTCGCTGGCGGCATGGATTTATCTGGCTCTGCATGGCAGTTATGGGCTGGTGTGGTTTATCAAGGACATGGCCTTCCCCGACCCGGGCTGGCAGGTGAAAATCACCCTGGCTGGCAGCCTGGCATCCTTCGCCGCTGTACTGGGCTGGTACTGGGTGTTTGGCTGGTTGCTGATTGCCGGGGTAGCCAGCCCGATCTACCCCCTGCCGGAGCCGGCGTGGTTCGCCCTGTGCATCAGCCTGTGCATCCTCGGCTGTAGTGTCATGATTGCCGCTGATGCACAAAAATATTTTACCCTCACGTTGCAGCGTGGCCTGATTAGCAGTGGCATGTTCCGTTATGTGCGTCACCCCAATTACCTCGGTGAAATGATGATTTACGGCAGCTTTGCACTGATGGTCTGGCACTGGCTGCCCTTTGTGGTGCTGGCCTTTGTGTGGCTGGGCCTGTTTGCCGTGAACATGATCATGAAAGAGGCCAGCATGTCGCGTTATGCCGGTTGGTCAGAATACAAAAAGTCCAGCTGGTGGCTGCTGCCAGGCGTTCTGTGACGGCAATTGAATGTGAATCTGAAGTGGAGTTAGCTATGAGAAAAAGTACCAGTCACCTGGCCAGGGCCTTGATGCCTGTCATTGCTGCCGTGTTGTTGGCCTGCCAGCCAGCGGGCGATGTTGAGCAGCAGTCCGGTGCAGCGAACAGCCCGGCTGACGACGCAATCGATCTTGTTTTGCACAATGGCTATGTTTACACCGTAGATGCGGAGCGCAGTGTCAAGGCCGCTGTAGCCATCCGTGGAAAAGAGATCATCCTGGTTGGAAGCAATGAAGAGGTAATGGCCCTGGCGGGCCCGGATACTGAGGTCCGCGACCTTCGGGGTGCCATGGTTCTGCCCGGTTTTCACGATATGCACATCCATGCACTGGGTACAGTGCCACCGGAAATGTGTGACCTGGACTCCCGGGAACATTCACTCGATGAGCTGGTGCCGGTGCTGAAAGAATGCATCAGCCGATTCAACATAGCTGAGGGCGAGTTCCTGATCGTACTGCAATGGAATTTCTCAGGCGGCAATCAACCCAGTGATGAATTACCCAACATGCGGGCTGCGCTGGATGCCGTGTCGCTGCAGCACCCGATATTCCTCTGGGGTAATGATGGGCACCATGGAGCTGCGAACAGCGCTGCCTTTGCGCTGGCGAAAAATGCCCAGGGTGAAGTGGTGGGTCTGAGCGCCGCAACGCTGGCCAAAGAGTTCGCAGAATACAAGCCCATGGTAGCTGTGGACCAAAATGGCCAGCCCATCGGCGGCATCAATGAGAGCGCCCGAATGCTGATCCGCCCGGATTTCTTTGCTGACTTCCTCGGCTCCAATGCCAGCCCGGAGCACATCATGCCCAAAGTGGCTCAGGCCCTTGCGCGCAGCGGCATTACCTCCATCCAGGATGCCTTTGTAACGCCAGAAGTATTGGCTTCCTTTGGCTGGTTGCAGGACAGCGGCCTGATGACTTTCCGCCTCAGGGCTGCCATGGCTGAGCCTGAAAGCGATGATATTGCAGCCATCGATGCACACCTTTCAATGCTGCAACAATTGCGTGATCAGTATGCCGATTCGGAGTTTATTTCAGCCAATGCTGTTAAATTATTTTCGGATGCGGTGCTGGAAGGCAACCCCTTGAGCTCGCCACCCACTTTGCCGGTGGCTGCCATGCTGAATGGATACCGCCAGCCGATTTTCAGCGGTAGCATCGAAGATGGCAGCTTTGATATCAGCGGCTATGTGGACCAGGACAGTGAAATTTGCCAGTCAGTGCAGGCCAATCCGGAGGCCTTTACTGGCAATGAAGCGCTGAGCGATTTTGCCGCGCAACAGGGATTTTTTCCGCAGCAGTGCATTCCCTATGCCGGCATACTTGAGCATCCCGAGGAATTTATCCGCAGTTATATCCGCAAAGCCACCGAGGCTGGCTTTCACGTACATGTGCATGCCTTGGCTGACAAGGCCATACGGGTTGTAGTGGATGAATTTTCGCAAGTGAAAGCCCTGGCTGATGCACAGGGGCTGACACAAAGCATAGCCCATGCCCAGGTGGTTCATCCGGATGAGCAGAAGCGCATTGGCGAGCTGGGCATCGCGACGGTATTCACTCTGGTCTGGACCGACTCGGGCGTGGAATACGAAATGACAGTGGCGCCCTTCATAGATGAAGTTCAGGGCGCAGCAGATCTCTACAACCCGGACCACTACTACATGCAAAATGTGTATCCGGCTGCAAGCATTGCGCAATTGGGTGGCTTGCTGGTACACGGCAGCGATGCACCGGTCGGTGCACGTGACCCTATGCCTTTGGTAAATCTGCAGATGGCCATCACGCGCGGTGCCAATGATGAAGGGCAAGTTCAGCTCAACCCCAAAGAAAGCATTGATGTGCACCAGGCGATTGCAGCGCTCACCATCAACGGTGCCCGCCTGTTCGGACACGATGACCGGCTGGGCAGCATCGAAGCAGGTAAGTTGGCAGACCTGGTAGTGTTGAACCAGAATGTCGTGCAGCTGGCAGAAAATGGTGAAGCCGGCCGTATTGGCGAGACCGCGGTAACACTGACCGTCTTCAATGGCAAAGTGGTTTATGAGTAAGGCCGGACAAAACTAAGGCAACTCTGATTTATTCAGAGTTGCCGCGGTACACGGATGTACCGCCATTTTCGATGATTGTAAATCATTGAAAATGAAGCAGAACAAAAATCACATTTTTTGTTTTGCGTGCTCTGATGTTTCAGGGACGAATTAATCAGAGCTACCCTAAAGGTTTTATCCGGCTTGCTCTGATCGATCAGGAATGCTTTATCAGGGTTGCGCTTGCAGATAGGGCACCAGTTG
>JANOGQ010000297.1:0-6411 GCA_031406105.1 Lysobacterales bacterium
CCTGATCAATGGTGAAGGCGCACCGCCTTTGGGGCCGGTTGATATTGTGATCGAAAACAATCGCATCCTCTCGATAGACAATGTCGGTTATCCCGGCGTTCCCGTGAAGGTGGAAAACCGGCCTGAGGCCAAAGAGGGTGATCGGGTACTGGAACTGCAGGGTCATTACGTATTGCCGGGCTTTGTCGACATGCATGGTCATTTCGGTACCGACGACCAGGGCGTTCCCGCTGAATACGTGGCCAAGCTGTGGCTGGCTCATGGCATCACCACCGTGCGCGAACCGGGTAGTTTCAATGGTCTGGAATGGGTGAAGCAGCAGCAAAACCGCAGCCAGACCAATGCCATCGCAGCGCCGCGTATCGTGCCCTACGTGGGCTTCGGCCAGGGCGTAGACGGCCCGCTGCTGACGCCGGATGCCACGCGCAAGTGGGTACAGGACATAGCGAAACAGGGTGCCAGCGGCATCAAGTTTTTCGGTGCACCGGCGCCTGTCATGCAGGCCGCTTTTGATGAGGCCAAAAAACAGGGTCTAGGCTCAGCCATGCATCATGCACAACTGGATGTGGCTCATTGGAACGTACTGGATTCAGCTCGTGCCGGTTTGACCACCATGGAACACTGGTATGGCTTGCCCGAGGCACTGTTTGCCGACCAGACCGTCCAGGATTACCCGCCGGATTACAATTACCTCGACGAACAGCATCGATTTGGCCAGGCAGGCCGCTTGTGGAAGCAAGCTGCCGTGCCAGGTTCGGAGCGGTGGAATGCTGTGCGGGATGAGTTGATTGAACTGGACTTCACCATCGACCCGACCCTGAGCATTTATGAGGCCAGCCGCGACCTGATGCGTGAGATGAATGCCGATTGGCAGGCTGATTACGCTCATCCCAATTTGTGGAGTTTTTTCCAGCCCTCACGCGAGGCACATGGTTCCTACTGGTTCGACTGGACTACGGCAGACGAAATTGCCTGGAAAGAAAATTATCGCCTGTGGATGCAGTTTCTGAACGATTTCAAGAATCACGGTGGCCGGGTTACTACCGGCTCCGATTCCGGTTTTATCTGGAAGATTTATGGTTTTGGTTACATACGTGAGCTGGAAATGCTGCAGGAGGCGGGCTTCCATCCGCTGGAGGTGATCAAATCAGCTACCTGGAACGGAGCCGAAGCCTTGGGTATGGAGTCCGAAATAGGCTCGGTACGTCCGGGTAAACTGGCTGATCTGGTCATTACTCGCCAGAATCCTCTGGCCAACTTCAAGATATTGTATGGCACAGGGCACTTTGGCCTGAACGCTGACAACCAGCCGGCGCGCAGCGGCGGAGTGCTCTATACTATCAAGGACGGTGTGGTTTACGATGCCAGCGAATTGCTGTCCGACGTGCGGGAAATAGTCCGTGCTGCCCGCGCTGAGCGCGGGCAGCTACAAAACGCCCCAGTCCGCCTGCCGACCATTCCAGAACAGGCTGATCGATCAAGCGAATAGTATTCTGCTTCCACGAGCCTCCTGCACGCAACCATCCTGAGGCATGTTTCGTAGCAGCGGCCTGGGCCGCGATAGTCTCAGCGCGAAGCTAAGTCTTCACCTGCAGCTTCCATAAACGCTTTAAGATCTGTCAGCACCATGTCGGTATGGGTTTCGGGGTCCACTTCCGGATAGTGTTTGACGATGACCCCCGCGGGATTCACCAGGAAGGTCTGGCGGCTGGCAATCTGCATCATTGCATAGTCACGCAGTACGCCGTAATTGCCCGAGGTTGTGCCGCCTGCATCGGCGAGGATGGTAAACGGCAGTTTGTACTTGGTGGAAAATTCCTTATGTGAATCCACATCATCCACGCTGATCCCCACCACTTCTGCACCGATGGCTTTGAATGCATAAATATTGTCGCGAATGCTGCAGGCCTGGGTGGTGCAGCCGGGTGTGTCATCTTTGGGATAGAAGTAAATGGCCAGCCACTTTCCCTGGTAATCCTGCAGATCATGCCACTCACCGTTCTGGTCCTGCAGCTTGAAGCCGGGAGCCGCGCTTCCGATGGCCGGTGGATCGCCTGCCTGAACGTTACAGGCAAGCAGGCTGATGGCAAGAGCGATGGCAATAAGGTAGCGCATGGTGTTAATCCTCGGGGAGCAATATGTGCGGGCAGTTTGACCGCTGATGTTTTGATCTTAGCTGAATTTTCTCACTGCGGCCGTCAATTTGGCGTGAGTGGCTCCTTATCTCGACGCCTGCATGGTCACAAGTTCTCCCTTGGCAGATATTAGGCGTGCCCGCTGGACTCGGGCCCCAGGTGGGTTACTCGTATTTCTTCCCCGAGTCCACCGCCCTTGGGCTTCGTTCAAATGGCATTGGTTCTCGGCGGGCTCGCTCTCGTGCATCCCTGCACTTCGCGAGCTGTGAACAGCCTGTTCAGAATCAAGAGCCGCTGAAAATCAACCTCGGTTTGTTGTACAAAGTTGCCGCAATCGCTGCCAAAACGAGGCCAATAACCAGAGTGCTGCCTATGGAGAGTGCATACCACAACAGGGGAATAGCATCGCCGCGGATGATTTCTCCGATCAACAGGTTCTGCGAGAACAGCGGAACCGCCATCATCGACAACTCCGGCTTGATCGGATTCGCCATGAAAATGATGCTGGGAACCAGCGGGATCATCACCACCAGGCTCATGTAAGACTGGGCTTCGCGATAGGTTTTGGCAAAGGACGCCAGCAGAGTCAGCAAACTCGAAGCGAGAATCGCCACCGGGGCGATGATCAGCAGAATCTGCAGCAGGGCTATTACCGACAAGCTTAGGTCTATGCCGAATGCGCCTACCGGCATCAGGGGTAGTACCAGTTTGAACGACAGCAATGTCAGCGCCAGCGAAGCCATAGCGAACAGCGTGGTGGTCAACAGTTTGCCCGTCATAATCTGCCAGCGTGGCACCGGATTGATCAGCAACGGTTCCAGGCTTTTGCGTTCCTTTTCACCCGCTGTGGTGTCCATGGCCAGATGCATGCCACCAGTAAATGCCGTGATCATCAGAACGTAGGGCAGGAAAATCATCGCCAGAATGGCGCGGCTTTTGGCAGTAGACAGATCCACATCCTGGATATCCACCGAGGCCATCACCTGCGGCGCCACGCCGCGCAGTTGCAAACGCAGAATACCGGTTTGCTGGCTGTAGATGGCCAGCAGGTTCTTGACGCGCCGTATGGGTACGGAAGATTCCTGCCGCGAAGGATCGGCAATCACTTCAACCGGTGCCGGCTCGCCCGCTTGCCACTTTTCCGGATACTCAGGCAGGATGCGGATGATCACCAGTTCCTCCTGGCGGCGTACCACCGCTTCCGGATCTGCGGGTGGCGCTTTCACCACCATGCCTTGTTGCTCAAGGAAGCGGATCAGGCTGGGGGCCAGTTCCGCACCAATCACCGGAACTTCCAGGGTTTGCTCGGCACGTTCCTGTTCTGCGGTAGTGGTAAACCAGACCAGCGCAATGAACATGAAGGGAAACAGGATAGGCCCCAGCAGCAGCGAATTGAATACCGCCCGGCGGTCGCGGATGTTTTCCAGTGATTCCTTGCGGAATACGGTATTCATGCCTCTCATGCCACTGCTCATGCCAGCAAGCCCTCGTCAGTGCCTATGAGTTTTACGAATGCATCTTCCAGCGTGCTGCAGCCGCTGCGTTGCAAAAGTTGTTCAGCTGTTCCGTCTGCGGCCACCTCACCTTTGGCAATAATGACGATTCGGTCACACAAAGCGGCTACCTCCTGCATGATGTGAGTGGACAACACCACCGAGTGACCCTCGCGTTTTAGGCTGAGAATGTAGTTGCGCAAGGCGCGTGTGGCCATCACATCGAGGCCATTGCTGGGCTCATCCAGCAATACCGTTTGTGGGCTGTGAATCATGGCGCGGGCTATGGCGACTTTGACTCGCTGCCCTTGTGAAAACCCCTCAGTCCGGCGATCAATAAAGTCTTCCATACCGAGCGTGCGAGTCAGATGGGCTATGCGTTCTTTCATCAGTGCGCGGCTCATGCCGTGCAGCTCTCCAAAATACTCGATGTTTTCGCGTGCGCTGAGGCGGTTGTAAAGGCCCCGACCGTCGGGTACCACACCTAGAGTGCGCTTGATTTCCATGGCATCCGTGCCGGGATCCAGCCCATCGATGCGGATTTCACCTTGATCGGGTGGCAGCAAGGAATACAGCATCCGCAAGGTAGTGGTTTTACCCGCGCCATTGGGGCCCAGCAGGCCGGTGATTTCACCATCATTGGCCGTGAAACTTACGCCGCGCACGGCTTTCACCTCACCAAAAGATTTATGCAGATTGTTGACCACAATCATGGATTGGGCCCCGTCAATGACATGAACCAGGGCGAAGCCTGTAATTGCGAAAGGCAGCCTGGATCGAGCTCAGTGTGATCAGCTGCCACGATAAACTCCGTAACCAGATCACCGAGGCAGCCCTTGCCCGAAACGCTGTGCCCCTGCCCCGGAGCAACCAGGTGTCGGCCATTGCTCAAATGCTGCAATACCATCTCTGCGTATTCCGGCGGTGTCACCGGATCAAACTCGCCGGACAGCAACAACACAGGTTTGTCGCTGATAATCGGCTGGCTGAAATCTGCCGGCACTTGCCCACGCGGCCAGATGCCACACTGGATGTCGGTGGAACGGCGCATGCTGTCGCCCAACAGGAAGTCGGAATCTGTCGGCGCGACTGGCGGGAATCGCGGGAAATCTTCAGCACAGACTACCGCCAGTTCCATCCCCTGGGCTATGCTTTCTGCCAGTCCGGTGGCGGTAATCATCAGTTGGCTGGCAATGCGCGAATAATCACCGGTGCTGGCTGCCTCGTGGATCAACAAGGGCAGCAAAGCCTGGGTTTCGGCGCTGTAACTGAGAAAGCGAATCGCCCCAGCCAGCAAGTCGCGGTCGAATTCAAGGGTTTGTGGCTGCCCGGTCAATGGATTATCAATCGTTATCATCACAGGGTCAGCGGTGACCATATCAGCCATCAGCCTGAGGCTTTCACGGCTGTCCGGGAAAGATTCACGACAAACGGTATCGCTTTCGCAGCTGTCCAGTATGCGATCCAGCGCCAGATCAAGTTTCACCGCATGTTCGCTGCCCAAAGCCAGTGTTTGTGGCACCACACTGTCCAGCACCACGGTTCTGACCCGCTCCGGAAACAGCCGCAAATAAACCTGCGCGGCACGAGAGCCATAAGATACGCCGAACAGATTGAGTTGCCCGTAACCCAGCGCAGCCCGCACCTGGTCATAATCCTGCATGGCAATGGTGGTGGTGTAATAGCGCGGATCACCGCTTAGCTGGCTCAGGCACGCGCGCGAACTTTCCGCCAGATCATCCCAATCCATCAGCAGGGCTTCATTCATTGCAGTTTGTGGGCACCTCAAAGGGTTGGATTGCCCGGTGCCGCGCTGGTCGATCAACAAAACATCGCGATTTTCTGTCAGTTTGCGGAATGCCGGCGCCACAATCAGCCAGGCTTCAGTAGCGGCCTGCCCCGGGCCGCCAGCAAAAAGGATCAGCGGGTCCGGCTCAACCTTACGACCCTGTGCGGGTACTCTGGCCACCCGCAGCTGGATCTTTTTGCCATCGGGGTCTGCCGGATTTTCTGCCACCTCGAACCAGCCGCATTCAGCCGGAGCCCTCAGGCTGGTGCCCGGCACACGCAGTTCGCAGGGGCTCAGCTCCAGCGTGGTGCCGTGTTGTTGGGCTGCAAGGCCGGAGCCATAAAAAGCGGCAAGGACCAGGCACAGGCGCAGGCACCGGCATAGCGCCATCGGTCTGGGCGTGGGCGGGGAAATCAGTTTTGCCACTCGCGCTAATTCAGAAGGCGGCATGATGGATTACTTTATTCACGAACTGGGCCTGATACTTGAAGCAGTCGTCAAGATAGGGCTTCAATCCTGCCCTGTCCATAGGCAAATGGTCATAGTTGGACTTTCTGTGGTGAGTTTCCGCTGTCTGATCGGCCCGGGGCATTGTAGCGAGACGCTGGCCACTCCATGTAGAAGAAGTGGCTGTGGTTTTCGACCCTGCATGAGGCGAGTTTCGCTACCAGTCTCTGCCCAATTACATCCATACGCCCCGCTGCGTTAGGATAGGCACTGACTCAATCAGGAACATCACAAGCAATGCATGCTCTGCAAATCAAGGATCTGCGCAAAACCTATAGCAATGGCGCGGAAGCCCTCAGGGGAATTTCCCTGAATGTGGCCGAGGGCGATTTCTTTGGCCTGCTGGGGCCTAATGGCGCCGGAAAATCCACGCTGATAGGCATCGTTTCATCGCTGGTCAACGCCACCTCGGGCGAATCATTGGTGTTCGGCACCAGTGTACAGACGCAACGATCTCTGGCCATGACCCATATTGGCCTGGTTCCTC
>JANOGQ010000321.1:0-2111 GCA_031406105.1 Lysobacterales bacterium
ACATCGTTGAGATTTGCGAAGGGCTTGGACATGTGGGGCTCCAGAAAGATGGGTGGGAGGATGCCAGGAGGCTGCCTGCGAGGCCTAACGACCAAGCTCAAGGGCGCTGCGCGGCCATATCGCGCAGCATCCCTTGGAGCGCAGTGTTATGTGCGGGCCGAAAGTAGAGCACTACAATTTTCGCCCCAGTTTTCGCTCGGCGAGTCGTCGTTCCCATCCAGGGCTCATAAAGCTAACAACTTCAAATGCGATAAGGCCTTGAACGATTAGCCCGACACCTAAACCAGTGAAGATAATATAGACCACAGGTTGGCCGTGAAAGACAAATAGAAACACCGCCGCCATAGCTACATAGGTAATCAGAAATTCATAAAACTCCTTCATACGCTTGGCATACAGGAGTGCTCTTTGCTCGTCCATCTTCAATTCAGTTTCATTTTGCATTTGCTCATCCTCCGGTTGAAAAAGAGATAGGTCTACCTCAAACACAGAAGCAAGCGCTTTGCACGTTTCCATACTCGGCCGATGGCCTTGTTCGATACGTTGAATTGTTCGAGTGGTCACACCTGCCATTTCGGCCAACTGACTCTGAGACCAGCCCTTCTTCAATCGCAATTTCCTTACAATCATGGCTCAACCCTTGCTACTTGAGGTGGGTCCAGTCTTACCGATTCCAGATCGGCGCAAAACGACACAAACGCGAAATTCAAACGAAATCCTTATGACAGTTCAATTAAATCAGCATGTTGTCGGTATAGCTTCGTGGCACATAACGCCTGAGCTCAGCCGCGGCGCCGCGCCAGCGGCGACGTCGGCTGCAGCGATTTGTTAGGCCGCCGGCGCGATGAAGGCCCCACGCCGCCGTGCCGCGCGAAGCAGCAGCACAGCCGCGACCGCGGTCGATACGATCACCAGCAGCGAACTTTCCGGACCGAACATTCCGCCGGTCAGCCAGTCGGGACCGGCATAGCGGCTTTCGAGCGGCGTCAGCTTGCGCCAGTCCTCAATGCCTGAAAGCGGCACGCCGCTGAGCAGAATGGTGAAGTTCCATGCCGCGTGATTTGCGGCCACCACCCACAGGTTGCGTGTCAGCACGAACACCCCGGCCCAGAGCAGGCCCAGCAGAACCACCGACACCAGCATCGTCACCACAACGCCGGTCCCGCCCTGCTCGACATTTTCCAGGTGCCCCACGGCGAACACCACCGCCTGTAGTACCAGCGCCACGCCCGTTCCCCAGGCTCGCTCCAGCAGCCGGAACAGGAGGCAGCGGTAGACCAGTTCTTCCAGGGTGGCCGCGATGCCGATGAGGACCGCCACGCCCAACAGCGCTGGCGAGGCGCCGCGGAACAGCAGCAGTTCGTAGGCTCCGAACGCGAACAGCATGGCGATCGGCAGCGCCACCAGGGCGGCGCCGCTAGCCCCGCCAAGCATCAGGCGAACCGGCTGCAGCCGCAGCTCGGTCGCTTCGCGTTTTTCATACCAATGCACGTAGGCCCAGTAGCCCGCCACTGCCGCCAAGAAGATGCCGGTGCGCCTGAACGCGCTGAGCCATTCGGGCCCAGGCTGAAACACCGCATCGATCAGTGGCAGCAGGCCCTGCCGGAAGAGCACAATCGAGCCCAGGGTCGCCACCCCACCCAGCAGCAGCGAGCCGAACATCCGGCCGGCGACGCGCATACGCTGCTGTGCGATGCCTCCCGCTGCCATCGGAAGGGTACTGCGCGGATCCACGCGCTCAGAAGACATGGCATCCTCGCTGGATCGGGACGATTCAGCGTTCAGAGAATCTACAACTGGACCTTGGTATTTCATGTCGGCTTGAACGAATGGTTAGGCGCTCGCCGCAGGTGGCTGGAGAGCATGGCTACACAGTAGGCGTGGCACTTGCTCTCAGACTCTTGATTGCGACGCAAAGGCCGTAGAGAGAGATGAGCAGAAGAATTGGTTGCGTTGCGAGCGCGGAAAGACCAAAGAAGGTGCTGGTGATGAGCACCGACGAGCTGACCAGGATTGCGACCGCGAAGCGCCGACGTTCAGTCGATCCGAGTGCGAGTAGGGCGTTTCCGACAAGCAGGCCAAGCAGTAGTGATGCGGCTCCAGTACGAAGG
>JANOGQ010000334.1:0-10241 GCA_031406105.1 Lysobacterales bacterium
CCAGCCTCAGCTGGGCTCAGCAAATGCCAACCACACAGCAGCCGCCCAAAACTGAGAAGCCAGCACGAGTGGCACCAACGCCGTTGACGCCGGCAGAAATCGAAGAGCAGCAAAAACTGGCAATTGAAAGTTACGAAGCAGGCGAATACCTCAAATTTGTGCAATCTACTATGCGTCTGCGCAATGCACGGCCTTACGAGCCTCAATATATGGTTGGTATGGTGGTCGGCGGAGCGCTGGTTGGCCGGCCCAAATCAGCTTACAGCTACATGCATAAAATGCAGCAGCAAGGGCTGGCCTATGATTTCAACCAGACAGCGGACACTGAAAGTATCCGCCAAACGGAAGTCTACGATTATCTGAATACTTTGCTGATCAATGCTGCAGAGCCTTCAGGGGTCGGTCGGGCGGCCTTCGACTTGCCCAAGTCTGAAACCTACCCCGAAGCTCTGGCCTGGGATGCCAGCGCAGGACGTTTCCTGGTGGGCTTGCTGGAAAGGGGAACCATCCTTGCAGTCAGTCCTGAAGGCGAGGTTTCCACATTACTAAAATCGACCCCGGAAAATGGCTTGCGCGCCATCTATGGACTGGCGGTGGATGCCGAACGCAAACGTTTGTGGGTCAGCACGGCTGCCACTCCTGCCTTTGGCAAGCTGGCTGAGGGTGAGTTGGGGCAAACCGCATTGCTGGAATTTGACCTGGAGAGCCTGCAGCTGCTCAATCGTTTCGAGCCACCGGCAGACCAGTTTCCGCACTGGCTGGCTTCATTGGATGTCACGCCGCAGGGCGATGTCATAGTCATGGATCGGGCCGTGCCGCTGGTCTATGTGAAGCCGGTTGAAGGTAACAGCCTGTCTTTGTTGATGGGAAACCTGGCGCTTACTGGCCTGCGTGACCTCACCCTGTCGGATGACGGCACGCATTTGTACGTTGCCGATGCAGCGCTGGGCATCCTGGCAGTAGATCTGAACAACAACAGCGTGAACATGCTGGCCGGCCCGGAGGCACTGAATCTGGGTGGCATATCGGGTATTGACTACGCCCGAGGCAAACTATTCATGCTGCAGAATGGAATTGAACCGCGGCGGCTGACGCGTCTTGATCTGGATGCCACGGGCAATAATGTAGTCAGTATTGTACCGCTGGCCAGCAACCTTGAAGAATATGAACTGCCTTCCTTTGCTCGGGTACAGGGTGATGATGTGTACTATTTTGCCGGCAGCAATCTGGCTGGTCAAAGAAGTGGAAAAGTTACGCCCATCGTCATGCGCACGCCGCTTGAACCGCCGCAAGGTCAGCTGACACCCGAACAAAGACTCTTTGAGAGTATGACCCCCGAAGAGAAGCAGCCGGATTCGTCCGGGCAGCAACCCTGAAGCAGGGCAGTAGTGTGGGGCAGCGGCAGCTGAGCTTGCCTGGTCAAGCGCGTGTTGTGATCAGGCCCGCAGGCAGCGCTGCCGCAGCATGCCACCGAACTGCAATTGATCAAACAGGCGATTGAGGCCTGCGGTATCTACTGTGCGTCGCGCGATATCAGGTGCGGCCAGCGCTGAAGCCACATCGCGACAGATCAGGGTCAGCTGGCGTGCCAATTCAGCGGCAGGACGGTGATCCAGTAACTTCTGGTGTATGGATTTGGCGCCACGCAGGCTGAGATAGGGCACTTCATCCACGCGCTCATACAGACTGTCCAGATTGCCGAAATGCGCCAAAAGCGCAGCCGCTGACTTAGGGCCAATGCCCGGTACGCCCGGAATGTTATCGACTGCATCACCGGTCAAGGCCAGGTAATCCGCCATCTGCGCCGGCATCACACCGAATTTCTGCAGTAACTGGGCAGATCCAAGTTTCTGATTGCGCGAGAAATCCCACCAGTAATCACCCTCGGTGATCAGTTGTGCCAGGTCTTTGTCACTGCTGACCACGCACACCCCATGGCCCCGTTGGCGCCAGTAATCGGCCAGGGTGCCGATCAGGTCGTCGGCTTCGTAACGCGGGTCGGAATAACAGGATAAACCCATGGAATGAGCCACGGCCCGCGCCCACTGGAACTGGCGTTTGAGTTCCTCGGGCGCTGGATCGCGATTGGCTTTGTAAGCCGGGTAAATTTCATTGCGGTAACTGCTGCTCAAGGACTCATCAAAAGCGATGGCCACATGTTGGGCTGAGGTCTGCTCCAGCAAACTGCACAAAAAGCCGGAAAACCCATAGACAGCATTGGTTGCTTCGCCATTGATATTGGTGAACTCGTTCGGCATGGAAAACCAGGCGCGGAAAATGTAGACACTGGCATCGACCAGGTAGACTTGCGGAAGGCTCATAGCCCTGGATTATCGCAGATCAGAATGTATCGGCATGGCCTGATTTCTGACCCAGTTCAACCCTTTTGCGTAATACGCTGTTACGCGGAAAGTGAGCGACCAGGAAATCCATCTGGTCGGCGAGAATGCGCTTGCCCTGCAGATAAATGTATTCCGCATGGGTAGGCGTAAACGGGATGGCCAGTAATTGCATGTCCGCCTGCTCCGGCGTGCGGCCGGCCTTGTGGTTATTGCAGCGCTTGCAGGCGGTGACCACATTGCCCCAGCGATCCTTGCCGCCCTGGCTCAGTGGTTTGACGTGGTCGCGGGACAGCAGAAAATTGGGATACTGCTCACCGCAATACAGGCACAAGGATTGATCACGACGGAAAAGCGCTTTATTGCTCAGGGGCGGTGTGTAGTTTTCAGCAAACAGCTTGGCGTGCGGATGATGGCCCAGGCTGGCAATAATGGCATTCACCTCGATGGTGCTCTGCCGGCCGGAGCGGGCGTTGATGCCGCCATGGATGCTGTACAGGGTCCGGCCCAGTGAATAGCTCACCTGGTCCAGCGAAATCAGGCGCACGGCTTCCTGGTAGCCGATCCATTCCAGTGGCATGCCGGATACGTCTGTTCTCAAAACCTGTTGCTGAAGATCAGTCATGGTTTCATTCTGCAATCAGTGGCCCAAAAAGCAAGACACAATATGTTGTGTGTAAAATTATGGCTTGTCGGTATATATCTGGTTTTTCTGGAAATAGCAAGATTTCGACGGTCATTTCGACGGCCATTGAACAGCAATTCTGGCAGGCCCGTCGAAGTTTGAAACCCGTGTTGCAAAGCGCTGCTATTATTCAGTGAAATTCCTGCCGGAAACCCTTTTAAGGAAACTCTGATTTATTCAGGGTTTCTGCGGCATAAGGATGTGCCGCCATTTTCGATGATTGCAAATCATTGAAAATGAAGCAAAACAAAAATGACATTTTTTGTTTTGCGTGCTCTGATAATTCAAGGATGAATTAATCAGAGCTTCCTTAGGGTAACTCTGAGTCAATCAGAAACCTTGCAGCTAATCACCGGTCATAAAGAAAACCTCTCCTGCTGTCGGATAAGAAAAATCCATGATGAAAATTTCTGCCTTGCTGCTTGTGCTTCTGCTTGCACTTTCTGTCACCGTTTCGCAGGCCAGTCTGCCGGCAGCCGTGGATGGCGAATCGCTGCCTTCGCTGGCTCCGGTGCTGGAACGCGTCACACCCTCGGTGGTGAATATCTACACCCAGACTCGGGTGCGCATCAACAACCCCTTGATCAACGATCCCTTCTTCCGGCGCTTTTTCAACATACCGGAGGAACCCCAGGAGCGTGTATCGCAAAGCCTGGGTTCCGGCGTTATTGTCGATTCCAAAATGGGTTATGTGCTGACCAACAATCATGTGATTTCCGGGGCAGATGAAATCTCGGTGACCCTGGCCGACGGCCGCAGCTTCGAGGCTGAGGTCATTGGAACTGATCCGGATACCGATCTTGCCATGGTGAGAATTCCTGCCGAGAATTTACAGGCCCTGCCCATGGCAGACTCCAGCACACTCCGCGTGGGTGATTTCGTGGTTGCCGTGGGTAATCCTTTTGGCCTGGGTCAAACAGTGACCTCGGGCATCGTCAGTGCATTGGGTCGTGCGGGTTTCCGCGGCCTGGAGTTCCAGAACTTCATCCAAACCGACGCCTCGATCAATCCCGGCAATTCCGGTGGTGCGCTGGTCAATTTGCGGGGTGAACTGGTGGGTATCAACAGCGCTATCTTCACACCCAGCGGCGGCAATATCGGTATCGGTTTTGCCATACCCACGGCCATAGCTACTTACGTGATAAAGCAGCTGGCCGAGTATGGCGAGGTGCGTCGTGGCACCCTCGGCGTGTATGTGCAGGATCTGACACCAGAGCTGGCAGGCGCGTTGGGCATTGAAAATACCAAGGGGGCGCTGGTGGCAGAAGTGATGAAAGGCGCAGCTGCTGACAAAGCCGGCTTGGAGGCGGGTGATGTGGTCACCCAGGTGGCCACTTATCCCGTTCACACCATGCAGGATTTTTACCTCGTCGAAGGGCAGCTGCCCATAGGTGAGGAGCAATCACTGAATTATCTGCGCGATGGCAAAGCCCGTTCGGCCAGACTGAGCGCCAGGGAATTGCCGATGCTGCAGGGTGGGGATCTGGATCGGCGCCTTGTGGGTGCCGTTTTTGAAGAACTACCCGCCAAGATGCTCTCGCAGCAATTGCGTGGCGTGTTACTGTCTGCATTGGACCAGCAAAGCCGCCTGGCGCGCTTTGGTCTGCGACCGGGAGACATCCTTACCGGTGTCAACCAGCAAGCCGTGCGGGGATTGGCTGAATTCGAAGAGTTGGTGCAAGCATCCCGCGGGCCGCTGTTGGTCCAGTTGTGGCGTAATGGTGGGGACTATGTGGCGCGGATTGATTGAGATCAGAACTTCTTTGGCTTAGGGTAGCCGGGCATCAGTCAGCTTGCGGCTTTATCGGGAGGAGAAAACATGAGCTATAAAATCATCAAAACAGAAGCTGCTGCCAAAGGGGCAGTGCCGCTGATTCCCCTTAACAGCGCGAGCTTCAGATCCTGGCAAGCCAAAGCCAGTAAAACCCGTCAACAATGGCTTGGGGCGGCTGGCTTCAAGGCCCGGCCCGGGCAAGTCATTCTGCTACCGGGCGCAAAGGGTCAATTGCAGGAAGTGCTGTTTGGTGCGCAGGAGCAAGGCTATCTGTATCAACTGGCTTCCATATACAACAGTTTGCCGACGGGCGACTACCACCTGGTTTGCGGCTGGAATGAAGATCAACACAAGCAAGCCTTGTTGGGCTGGGGCCTCGCCGCTTACCGGTTTGAGCGCTATCGCAAAAGCCCCCGGCCTCGCCCCCGGCTGAACCTGCCGGCAGCGATGGCAGCTGAAGTGCAAGCCATGCTGGCGGCCCAATGCCTGGTCCGTGATCTGGTGAATACACCCACCGAAGATATGGGACCCGCTGAATTGGCAGACGCGGTTGCAGTGGAGGCTGCCAGGTTTGGCGCTACCAGCCGGGTATTGAGTGGTGATGAATTGCTGACACAGAATTTTCCCGCCATACATGCGGTAGGCCGCGCCTCCCATCGGCCACCTGCCTTGCTGGAAATGGATTGGGGCGATGCCGATCAACCTTTGCTGGCACTGGTTGGCAAGGGGGTATGTTTTGATACCGGTGGCCTGGATCTGAAGAACGCTGCGGGCATGGCGCTGATGAAAAAGGACATGGGCGGTGCAGCTCATGCTTTGGCTCTGGCCCGACTGGTGATGCAGGCGAAGTTGCCTGTGCGCCTGAAACTATTGATACCGGCTGTTGAGAATGCAGTGGCTGGCAACGCGTACCGGCCAGGAGATGTGATTGCCACCCGTAAAGGAATTCAGGTTGAAATTGGCAATACCGATGCGGAAGGCCGGGTTGTTCTGTCAGACGCTCTGGCCTATGCCAGCGAATCCAAACCCGACCTGATCGTGGATTTTGCCACCCTGACCGGCGCTGCCCGTGTCGCCCTGGGAACCGATTTACCCGCGTTGTTCAGCAACAACACTGATCTCGCACGCCTCATCCAGGATATAGGCGATAGCTGTGAAGATCCGCTCTGGACCATGCCGCTGTATCGGCCTTATCGGGATCTGATCAAAAGCCCCATCGCCGATATCAACAACAGCTCGAAAAGCCCCTACGGTGGCTGCATCACGGCAGCCCTGTTCCTGGAATATTTCGTACCGGAAAAAACCGACTGGGTGCATCTTGATACCTTTGCCTGGAACCAGTCTGCACGACCGGGTCGCCCTGAAGGTGGTGAGGCACTGGGATTGCGCGCCCTGTTCCGCTACCTGCAAAGGCGTTATGCCTGAAAGGGCTCAAACCAAACTACTAGAGCAGGACAAAACCAGCCAGGGCAGCTCCTGCGGTGACCAGGCTGAGCAGGATCACGTAGGAAATACCTACCAGCGAGAATTTCATCAAAGTCAGAAACCACCCTTGCTGGTAGACTTTCCTGAGGGATATGAGCAAATAAAAGGGTATCCAGATTACCAGGACCAGGTCGAACCAGGCGGCGAAATCGGTCCACAAACCTTCGGCTTCAGGTTCCATCCATCCCGCTGCGGCATCCGCCAAAATCGCCATGATGAACACCACAAACAGAAAAGCGTGGTTATGCAGCGCATGAATCAGATGTTCTACGTAGTAATGGCCGGAAAACAGATACCAGAACTTCAACAACATCGCGACCAGCGGCAACATGATGAACACCGCAATGGGCAATACATCCATGATCTTGTCGACAATGATATTGGGATTGGCCTCAATTTCGCGGCCTTTCTGGGGTGATTGTTCGATTTCGTTATTGATCCAGTCGTTGATAAAGCCCGGCACAATGGGAATAACGAAAGGATTGGTTTCCCTGTCCCAGGGCTTGCCATTAATGGTGATGGTGTCTTCGCTTCCTTCGAGTTCGATGTCTTCGGTCGCTACGGCTTCCGTCCCGGATTGAGTTTCTGTGCTTTCTGTAGCACTGGTCCCGGATTCAGCTGCGTCTTTGGTGATACCACCTCGCTTGAGCAATTGGCGGACCTTTACAGCATCCGCTTCGCTCATATCACCACTGCTGATCGCTGTATCCAGTTCCTGTTCAAGCTGTGCTGAAACATGCTCGCCGCCCAGCCTTATGTTGGTGCCCTCGCCATCTTCGCCTTTTTTGATGTTAATGACGCTGCTGGCCAGCATGGCGGCAACCAGGAAAAAAGCCATGCTGGCGAAAATGTACAGTCGCAAAGGAGGCGTGTAGCGAAAGCGCCGGCCGTCCAGGTAGTCGCGGGTCAATTTGCCCGGGTGGAACAGTAAAGGTTTCATGGTGCGGGCGAAGCGCGAGTCAAAATCGAGAAAGTCAGCCAGCATTTCGCGCAGCAGAACTGGAAAGAAACGCATCAGGTTCTTGTCCGGCTGGCCGCAGTAATGACAAAAAGGCCCAGCCAGTACGGTGCCACAATTCAGGCAGGCGGGTGAGCCCGCCAGTCGCTTGGCTGGAATGGTGAGGCCTCGTGGTGGCCTCACGGTGAGTGCTGCAGGATGAGGCGCCTGTTCACTGCTGCCGCTGTGCCCACTCACAATCTGCTCACTTAGGGTCTGTTCCCTTAGGGTTTGTTCGGTCATGGTCTGATCGCTCATGCTGGAAAATTCCTGAAAGTCACTGAATGTGCCTGTATGTCAAACCCAAGCCGAGGCTTTGTTGCTGCACGTCTGCGGTACAATTCCCGCACAGAGTTTTTGCCTCAGTTTTCGCCTCAGTTTTCGCCTCAGTTTTCACGTACAGTTTGGCTTAAGTTTCCAGGGTGCAGCGGATTTCCAGATGAGCAGTATATCGAAACACGAGCCACATCTGGCAGAGGGCGGGCAAGCGCCAAAGCGCCGTCATCTGGCAGAGGTCAGGCGCACGCTGCAGTTGGCCATGCCGTTGGTCATTGGCCAGGTCGCGGTGTTCAGCATGAGCTTCGTGGATACCGTAATGGCCGGACGCCTGCCAGACCGGCAGCTGGCTCTGGCGGGCCTGGGAATTGGCGGTGCCATGTGGTCGGCTCTGATGTTATTCACCATTGGTCTGTTGATGGCGGTTCAGCCCAGTGTGGCGCAACTCGATGGCGCGGGACGTCACCAAGAAGCGGCTGCAGTGACTCGCCAGGCCTACTGGATTGCTGCATTGACTGCCTTGCCTTTTTGGGCGGCTTGTTATTTCTCCACACCCATTTTGCAACTCGCGGGCGTGGATGCGCAGATCATTCCGGTAGCAGCAGGGTATTTGCGCGCCATGTCCTGGGGCGCTCCGGCGATCTGTTTTGTCTTTCTGTTGCGCTTCTTCAGTGAAGGCTCCGGACATACCAAACCCACCATGTTTTACGGTGCTCTCGGCGCCCTGTTGAACATCCCGCTGAATTACATTTTCATGTTCGGCAAGTTCGGTTTGCCAGCCATGGGTTCGGTGGGTTGTGGTTATGCCACCGCCATCGTGATCTGGCTGCAGCTGCTGATGCTGGTGATTTACATACAAACGCACCGGCACTACCGGCCTTTCGAATTGTTCAGCCATATCGCCAGGCCCGATTGGGAAATCCTGCGTAGCCTGCTCAAGCTGGGCTTGCCCATCGCGGCTGCCATCTCGCTCGAATCCGGCCTGTTCGTGGCGGCCGCCCTGTTGATCGGGCGCCTGGGACCACTGCAAGCCGCAGCGCACCTGATTGCCATCAACTTTTCAGCCCTGGTATTCATGGTGCCGCTGGCTATGGGCAGTGCCATTACTGTGCGTGTGGGCAATGCCGTCGGTCGTGGCGATCTGTCCGGCGCACGATATGTCGGCATTATTGGCCTGTTGATTGTCGTAGGCGGGCAATGTTGCAACATGATCCTGATGCTGGTGTTTCCGGAATACATCGTTGGTCTCTACACCGATGATGTGGCAGTGGCGACGCTGGCAGTCGGCCTGTTGTTTTTCGCTGGCCTCTTCCAGCTACCCGATGGTTTGCAGATTTGCGCGACGGGCGCACTGCGCGGCCTCAAGGACACCCGCGTGCCTATGCTCTACAACCTGCTGGCCTATTGGGTGATTGGCCTGAGCCTGGGTTATTACCTGACCTTCCATCAACAACTCGGGCCAAAAGGCATGTGGATCGGCATGATCGCCGGGTTGACTGTCGGTGCCAGCCTGATGGTGACCCGCTTCCTGCACATCACGCGGCGGATGCTGGCACATGAAGCAATCGGCGCAAAGCCCTCAATGCCGAATCCTCAAGCCTGAACCATGATGCTGAACGCTGATTTCCAGACATTCTCAGCGCAGAAGCTGCACTCGCAGCGTCGTCAATCGCAGAAATCTCATTCTTTGTCCCGGCCCTGTTCCCACTTGCGGAAACGCTGCTCCAGGTCGGCTATGCGTTGCTTGCGGCTGGCCAGTTCCGGTGATTCCAGATTGCCCGAGTTAGCATCTGCAGCCCTTGTGCTGCGCCGCTCCAGTGCCGAGATCAGGAATGCAGCCAGGGCATAGCCCAACGCAGTCCAAAGCGGTTCCGCGACCAGCAGGATCAGCAACACAGCGCGGATGGCCCAGACATTCCAGCCCAGGCGAGCTGCCAGCCGGCTGCATACGCCAGCCAGCATGCCCTCATTGCTTATTCCGTTAGCCATGGTTCAGGCTGAGGTTTCGCTGGCTACCTGGTTGCTGATGGCTGCATCTGATTTTTGCCCTGCAGCTAACTTGTCTTTCAGCGCCTGCAAGGCATCTTCCACTGCAGGGTCCGCTGGCTGATTGGCTGTCACCCATACCCGTGGACTGATGCCACCAGTCTCATAAGAAGCCACGCGGGCTTCGAGATTTTCAACCTGGGCCTGTAAACCATCGAAACGGCTCATAGCACGCTGGATGCGACGTTCTGCCCGTGATGGCGGCAGCTGCACATGGGCACCTGCGCCGTTTGCGGATGTTGGCCTCTGCTGCATCTCGCGCAATTTCATCTTGGCTTCCGCCAGCTTCTGTTTCAGTGTGGCCATATCTGTATGCAATTGCTCGCTGCGGGTTTTGAGCAATTGTTCTTCCTGGCCCAGTGTTGCCTGACGGCCGGCGATTTCTGTGGCGGTTTTCAGGGCTTCACGCGCCAGGTCATCGCGATTATCGAGCACGGCTTTTTCCGCACGCTCACGCCATTGTGATTGCTGCACCGCCAACTCTTTGCCGGCACGCTGCAGGTGACTCAGTTCGGCCATAACATCAGCGCTGGCAGCACGGGCTTCTTCACCCGCGTCTTCCATTTCGCGGATCAGGGCGCGCAGCAGCTTTTCCGGATCCTCGGCCTTCTCGATCAGTGAATTAACATTGGCGGCAAT
>JANOGQ010000155.1:0-1973 GCA_031406105.1 Lysobacterales bacterium
GCCCCAAAGTGCACCGGATGCCGCTCAGACCGCAGTCGTTTGCCCTCACCCGATCGACGCCAACTCCTGCTCAAGGTAAGCCACCAGCTCTTCAACGGTGCATTGGGGTTTGCGGGTGAAATCGTACATATGCGTTTCGCGCGGAGCCCGGTCAAACCAGATCACTTCTTCAGCGGTGATTTCGGGTTTGGTGGCACATAACCACAGTGCCGTATCCGCGCCTTGTCGTGGTGTGCGCAACAGGACATTCTGAATTTTCCAGAACACCGGCAGGGCGGTTTTCACACCCGGCGTTTTGGTCCAGCCCGGGTGGGTGACGTAGCAGCGAATACCGCGATCACCGTATTTCTGGTTCCAGTAACCTGTCAGCGCCACCTGCGCCCGTTTGGCGTAGGCATAAGCCACCTTGCCGCTGTATTTTTTTGGATCAGTAACATTCAGGCTGCGATAACCCAGGGGTGCGTTGTACATGCCACCGGAAGTCATATTGACGATGATGGCATCGTTTTTCAGTACACCCTTGCTGATCAGCCCTTCCGTGAGCAAATAGTGCATCAGCACATTGGTGGCGAATGAGGTTTCCTTTCCTTCCGGGGTGACTTCCATCTTGTTCAGCAACAGGCCCACATTGTTCTGTAACACATCGATCTTCACGCCTTCTGTCGCCAGCTGATCAACCAGCGCCTGGTTGCCGCTTTTCAGTGACAGGTCATGCGCAATCAGGCGCACCCGCTTGCGCACTTCGGGCTTGAGCTTGGCCACCGAAGCTTCCAGCCGCTGCATGCTGCGCGCAGCGGCAAGCACTGTCGCTCCCGCCTCGGCTGCGGCTTTGGCAATCGCCTGACCGATGCCCGCTGATGCCCCGCTTACCAGCCAGGTCTGGCCGCTGAAATCCAGCGTCGGCCCACTGCCCCAACCCAGGCGACGGGCGTAATAACCGGTCTTGGTGTAGGTAGGCGTGAAGCGGGCATAAAAGGTGATGATTTTGGCCAGGTCGCGGCTTTTCATGGTTGATTTCCGTTGTTGAAGTTTTGAAGGGAATGTACGGCAGCCCGGCCCGAAGCGGCCGAACCCTCGGTGCCAATGGTACCAGGAGGCGTTGCTCCGTCACCGACGTTGAACAGGCCGGCAACCGGAGTTTCATTCGGCATCATGTAACCCGGCCAGCGGTGCATACCTGGCGCGGGCCCGATGTGCCGGGCCTTGACCAGGAATTGTGCCTTGCCCTGCAAACCCGGGAAATTCTCTTCGAGTTCACTCAGGGTATTGGCGGCATCTGCGCGCAGATCGGTGGTGGTGGCGTCCACTGGCGCACCATAGGCCGTGTGCAGATACTTCCCTTCCGGTGCCAGTTGTGGCGAGATCAAAGAAGGAATTTCCAGGTAAATCAGGTTGCGGGTATTGCCAAAAACCAGGCTGCCGTCGAGATCGGGCAGCAAGGGCTCATCCAGGACAAAAGAATAGTGAATGATGGGTGCACAATAGGGCTGTGCCTGCAGGCGCTCGCGCCAGGGGCCTTTGAAATTCGATTCACCGGCGAGCTCCATGGTGAGATTGGGCCCGAGGTTGGAAATCACCACATCGGCCCTGAAGCGGCGCTTTTCGCCCGCTGAATTTTCCACTTCAACGCCGCTTACCCGCTGCTCTTCCACCAGGATCCGGCTACAACGCTGGCGCCTGAGGATTTCGCTAGCGCGTGACTCAATGGCAAGGCCCAGGGCCTCCATCAATGCACCATTGCCCGCCGCAGCCAGCCCGAAGCGACTGCCTTTGCTGCTGCGGCCGAGGAAACGGAAATACTCAGCCGCGGGAATTTCATGCAGGCTGGTACCCATCAGGGCCGCACAAAAGCCCTGGAACAAGCCCAGCACCGCTGGATTATTGGTGCGTTGCAGAAACCAGTCACGCAGGCTCAATTGCTCATCCGGACGCTCGCCTCCGAGGACACTTATGATGTTGCGAAACAGTTGCTC
>JANOGQ010000365.1:0-4884 GCA_031406105.1 Lysobacterales bacterium
GCTAAGTTTCTTCCCGGTATTCAATACCCCTCAATTGCCCGATGGGACAATTTTGGATAGCACTTTTCCGCTTCTGGTGGGTCCTATGCATGCTATTTCAGGATTTCTGCGAAATCAGTGAGCCAGTTATCACCCAATACGGTGTTCATTTGATTCGCCTCGATGCGCGCCATTCAGCGGGTGTGCCCAAATTTGAAGATGTGCGTGAGCAGGCCATAGCCAGGCAAAAGCAGGAATTACAGGAAGACTACTTGCGGAAGTATCTGAGTCAATTATTCAATGAACCGGCGGTCTTCCCGGAGGGTTCGATTGAGATCATGGCAAAAAGACATTTCGGAGAGAACCTGGAGAAGGCTCCCATCTACTCTGAAACTATCGAGGACTAGCAGTACTCGATATTCAGGGATTTTGACAATTTGAGCTGGTGCGTATGTTCAAAGGCGTACAATACGCAGCGTGAATCAACGGCGACGATCCAATTAGTGTTGACAGGCCCGAATACAGCTTTATTTTTGCAATTGGTTTCCCGTAACATTCGCACGGATTATCTGCAGAATGTCACGGGATTCGCCTGGCTGATTCTGCAGCCCCTGCTGATGCTGGCGGTTTACACATTCGTTTTTTCCACGATATTCCAGGCCCGAATGCCCGAAGCTGAAGGAGTTGGCTTCATTCCATTTCTGGCGGTTGCATTCTGGCCATGGACCGCATTCTCAGAGTCAATATTAAAAGCCAGTTCAAGTGTTACGGCAAATGCGGCTTTGATCGGCAAAGTGGCGTTCCCAAGTGAGCTTTTGCCGCTTTCCACTGTTGCCGCAACCTTTTCCATGCATATGGTTGGTTACCTGGCGGTACTGTTGATTCTGTTTCTGACTGGCACGGAATTGCGGTGGCTGGGATTTCTCTGGGCTATTCCACTGTTGATACTGCTGGCCGTTTTCGCAGCTGGTTTGGCTTTGTTTGCGAGTGCATTGCAGGTTTTCATTCGCGATATGGCACAAGTACTTCCACCTTTGATGACCTTCTGGTTTTTCACCACGCCCATTCTGTACAGCGCCACGATGCTGCCTGAAAAGCTTGTTACGATTTTCAGTTGGAACCCGGTTTCCTGGTACGTGTTGCGCTTACGAGAATCATTTCTGACCGGTTTTACCCCACCCCAAGTGATGGATATTCTGGTTCCTCTTTTAAGTCTCATAACTCTGTATGGGGGCTTGATGCTGTTCCGCCGCTTGCGTGGACATTTCGAGGACTTCTTGTGATTCAGCCGCTGGTTCAGGTTGAAGGGGTGAGTAAGTTCTACCCGCGCGTGCATCATCCCTGGGAACGATTGCGGGCTTTTGCCGCTTTGCTCAAAGGTAAAGAGCCAATGCATGGTGCTGAAGTACTGTGCGATGTCAGCTTTGAAGTCATGCCGGGTGAGTCTTATGGAATCATTGGTGAAAACGGCGCGGGTAAATCCACACTGCTGAAGGTTTTGACGGGTGTAATCAGCCCCAGTCGTGGAACCGTGATTGTCAGGCCCAGGGTTGCTGCTCTGCTGGAATTGGGGGCTGGCTTTCAACCCGATTTTTCCGGACTGGACAATGTGCGCATGAAAGCTGCGTTACTGGGAATGAGCCCTGCACAGCTTGATCAACGTCTGGATGAAATTCTGGCCTTTGCCGATATTGGTGAGTATGTTCATGAACCGGTTAAACATTATTCTTCCGGTATGGTAGTCCGGCTGGGTTTTGCAGTAGTTGCTGCTTCAAACCCCGAATTGCTGATTACCGACGAAGTGCTGGCCGTAGGAGATGAATCTTTCCAGAAAAAGTGCATACGCTGGATAGAGACATTTCTGGAGCAAGGCCACAGCCTGTTGCTGGTTTCCCACAGTATGTATCTGGTCCAGAAGCTCTGCCAACGCGCACTATGGCTGCATGATGGCCGAGCACAAATGCAGGGCGATGTATTTGAAGTAACCCAATCCTATCTGGCGTGGCATGAAACCCGGGCAGATTCGGAGCGCCAGAAACGGCATGAGTTAGCGGGTCAAGGTGGTTTATACCGGATTGAGCGCTTCGACTTTGTGAATAAAGAAACCGAAGGGGAGTTGGTGCTTGATCAGGGTGAGAGCATTGAGCTCAGCATGATTCTGATTGCCCCTGATGGTCGGCAACCGGTGGCGTTATTTGGGCTGGTTCGCGCTGATGGAACTGCGATCTATGGAGTTGCTTCTGATTTTGATTCTGCCACTGCTGAGCAGATAGACGCCACACGATTTCGCTACCGTATACGATTTGTTCACTTGCCATTATTGCCGGGCAGTTACAGCATACGTGGCCATGCGATGGATCCGGAAGGATTGCGTGTGTGTGATACCAACGAAAAGCGCATTCGGGTGAGAGGGCAGAGCAGGGAGCTGGGATTCATCCGCCTGCAGCATCAGTGGCTTCAGCCTGGAGGTGCACAAATCGCATTGACTGACGCCGCCGCGGGCAGCCGCAGTGAATGACTCTGTGGGAGCCTTACCCACCGTTATCATTCCTGTACACAATGCACGTCAGGCGCTGCACTCTTGTCTTGAGTCTGTATTGCTCAGTGTGCCTTCTCATACCGAAGTATTGATCCTGGATGATGCTTCAGACGATCCCGCAATTTCAGGATTGCTCAGACAGTACATCGGTAAAGGCGGACCAGCATGGCGCCTCGAGCAGCAAACACGCAATCTGGGGTTTGTGGCTACTGTCAACCGGGGAATGCAGATGACTGGGGGAAATGTTGTACTGTTGAACTCAGATACGATAGTCACCCAGGGCTGGCTGGAGGGATTGCAGCGTTGTCTGGCGTCAGATGCATCAATCGCCACAGCTACTCCGTGGAGTAACAATGGCGAAATTGTCTCCATGCCACGATTCTGCGCCAATAATCCGGTTCCGGATCAATTGGAAGCGATGGCAGAAGTGATCACTCAAACAGGACATCCGGCTTACCCCGAACTGCCCACCGCTGTTGGGTTCTGTGTGGCCATTTCGCGTGTTGCTATCAGTGAAATCGGAGTGTTCGATCAGGAGCTATTCGGGCTTGGCTATGGTGAAGAGAACGATTTCTCCTTGCGAGCGAGCGCTGCTGGTTTTCGGAATGTACTTTGTGACGATGTATACGTTGCACACCTGGGTGGTTGTTCCTTTCTGCCTCGCGGCCTTTCACCCGATCAAAGTTCTATGCAGCGCTTGCTTTCCCGACATCCGGATTACCTCGCTGGAATTGAATCTTTTATAGCGGCCGACCCCTTATCCCGGCGCCGGGAAGAATTGCTGGAAGCACTACACGAAGCTAAAGTTTCCATGAGTAAAAAAAACTCTGAGTAAATCAGAGCAGTTTGAATTTAGTGCAGTAACGAATAATCACAGGGTTCACTGAAGTGTCAGAAAACTTGGATTTTACAGGCGAGCGATTTACTCCGGAGTGTCTCCGCGAGATTCGCTATGAGCATTTTCATCGTTACGCTTTGGCGGCAAATTGGGTTAGCGGCCTGAAAGTGCTCGATGCTGCTTGTGGCGAAGGCTATGGTTCATATCTGCTGACAGCCAAAGCGAGTGAAGTGACTGGTATTGATATTGCTGCAGAGGCCATTGCCCATGCCAAATCACGCTATGTGGCACAGAATCTAAAATTTGTCAGTACTGATTGTTGCGCAACAGCTTTTGCCAATAACAGCTTTGACTGCATCGTCAGTTTCGAGACGCTTGAACACCTGGAAAATCAACCGGCTCTACTGACAGAATTCTGCCGCTTACTCAAGCCCTCTGGTTTTCTGATTATTTCCTCGCCCGATAAGGCTATCTACACAGACAAAATGGGCAATGCCAACCCCTTTCACGTGAGTGAGCTGTACCGGTCTGAGTTCGAAGGCCTGCTGGCAGAATACTTCCCGACGGTTCGCTTACTGGGCCAGAAGCTGGGTTTTCATTCCATGATCTGGCCGCTGCAGCAGTCCCATCGCCAGCAGTTCCTGTTGCAGCAGGAACGCGATACCTCAGTCGCTCAATTGCAGCAACCAGCCGGCGAACCGGTATACCTGATGGCAGTCTGTGCCAATACCGTCGATGACTTGCCGAACTTCGAACAGGATTTGTTCCTGTTCAATGATGCTTCGGAATCCGTCTATCAGCATTATTATCATGAGATACGCCGCAACCTCGAAACCGGGCAAATCCTTCAGAAGCTGGAAGCCAGGGTAGCCAAGCTGCAAGCAGAATTGCTCGCAGCAAACCTTACCGCAGCGGGCGACCAGCCAGACAACTCAAGAAAGTCCTTTTTGCAACATGTTCTGCGAAAACTCAAAGGCTGATCCCGGTAGTGGATAACAGCTGCCGCGTTATCGTCATAAACTTTAACGCAGGTGAGGCCTTGTTGCGCTGCGTGGCATCGGTTTTAGCCACGCGTGAACCCTTGAACATCGTCGTTGCGGATAATCAGTCCAGTGACGGTAGTTGTGAGGTTTTGCGTAGCCGCTTCGGCTCGGCACCGCGTTTGAGCATCCTGGAAAATCCATTCAATCTTGGCTTTGGGCCCGCGGTCAATGCCTGTGTACAAAGCGCAACAGAGCCTTACCTGTTAATACTCAACCCGGACTGCCAGCTGTTTCCTGAAACTCTTGGACAATTGCGCGAGGCCCTTGAACGAGATGCTACCGCTGCTTTGGCGGCTCCGAGGATCGTTGATGACAAAGGCAATGTCATGCGTGGGACTTTACGCAAATTACCCGATCCCTGGCGGGCATTGATGAGCGGCAGCGGAATGTGGCAGCTCGCCAGGTGGGTTCCGGTTTTCTCGGGCGTGGAAGTACCCGCCAGGGATTTTCCAAAACATGTCAGCAAAGCCGAAGCAGTTTCCGGA
>JANOGQ010000378.1:0-3063 GCA_031406105.1 Lysobacterales bacterium
GTAGCCTTGCTGCCGACAATCCACATCCCAGTCGCGAGCAAGGCTCGCTCCACAGCAGGGCTCGCCCCTACAGGCAAACTTTATGCAGCCTTCGGCGGAAACGTCGGTGCGTGCATGCCCAGCCTGCGGGCCTCGTTAATCAGTTTCAGCAGATCCTGCTGGGCCAGGTCGAATAGCTGGTCAAAACTGTCGAGCACGAAGTACACGGTCTGGAAGATATCGATCCGGTAGGGCGTACGCAGCGCGTCGATGGGGTCAAAAGGTTTGCGCTGGGGCAGGTCGCTTTCGATGGCGTACACCAGTTCCGCAGGCGAAGACATGATGCCGGAGCCATAAGCCCGGATCCCTTCAGCTGTATTCACCAGCCCGAACTCCACGGTAAACCAGAACAGCCGTGCCAGCATGGCATGGTCTTTAGGATCGGCGCGCAGGCCAGCCTTGCCGTAAGCCTCGATAAATGCTCCAAAGCGATGATCCGTCAGTACCGGGGTGTGGCCAAACACCTCGTGAAAAATATCCGGCTCCTGCAGATAATCGAATTCCTCACGTGATCTGATAAAGGTGGCAACCGGGAATTTCCGGCTAGCCAGCAATCCAAAAAACTCGGTAAAAGGGATAAGGGCAGGGACGGGCCAGACATTCCAGCCCGTGCAGGGCTCCAGTACTTGGTTCAATTCCGGCAGTTGCGGCACACGATCGATGGGCAGCTGCATCTTTTCCAATGCCCGTATCCACGGCGCACAGGCCCGCCCAGGCAACATGGGAAGCTGGCGTGTGATCAGGTCCCGCCATACCCCATCCTCTTCAGTGCTGTAAGCGATATAGCCAGCTGGGTCTGGGATTTTGGCGGTGTACTTGCCGGATTTGCTCATGAGTCTTCCCCGAAATATTTGTTTCAAGCTATTGCATTAGGAGAACAGTTTATATCAATATAGCGATAAGAATTTTGCGTTTGTTGCTTTTAACTACTGAAAGGTGATATAAATATTTCGTCAAACGGATTTTGACGAAACAAAAATTTCGATGGACAGAACAGATTTTCGTATCCTTGCGGAGTTGCAGGCCGATGGCAAGCTCTCCAGCCAGGCTCTTGCGGAAAAGGTTGGGTTGTCCACGGCGCCTTGTTGGCGCCGCGTTCGAAGAATGGAGGAAGATCGGGTCATTTCTACCACAGTAGCAATACTGGACCCGGAGAAGATTGGGCTGGATGTCATCGCGGTTGCCGCGGTGTCGTTAGAGGACCACCACCCTGTTTCTATCAGGGAATTCGACGAAATGGTCTCCAACCGGCCCGAGATTCTGGAATGTTATGCCATGAGCGGACAGTACGACTATCACCTTAAGGTAGCGTGCAAGAGCATCAAGGCGTATGAGAGGTTGCTGCGTGAGCACATTATGCCGTGCAGGGCTGTGAGGCACGTTAATACGAGCTTCGTGTTGCGTAAGAATAAGTACACCACCGCGTTACCGTTGGAAGACTAAGGTCTTTTGGTTCGGGCAAGAGCTGGAGTTGGAGAGGGCACCAGTTTCAATGCAACGGAAAAGCAGGTGGCGACCAGGGATGGTCATTTTTTTCCAGAGGGAATGAAATGACCTGTAAGAAGTGGCATTGGAAGCGCGACCAGGGAGGTCGTTGCAAGTACCAGGGAAGGTTATTTGGAGTGATGTAGCCAGGAAGGCTACGAGATATCGAGCCATGGATGGTTCCTGTTCAAGGGGATTGAACGGGTCCATTGCAGTGAAGTGGGCCTATACCGCAACCAGGGAAGGTTGTTTTCGGGGAATTGGGTGGCGAGTGTCCAGGAAGGACTACGGCGCCAGGGAAGGCGGCGCCTTTGCCACTCCGGCCAAAAAAATTGGCCAATAAGAACCGGTCATCAATGGCCGAAAGTTGTACCAACGAGACGGCCAGGGAGCTGCTACTCCGGCCTTCAAAACCATATACCGGGGCTTGTCCCCGGTTTTTTTTGCCTGCACTTATCTCGTTGTCAATCCTGACCTGATCCGGTATCCGGGAATCAGTCATCCAGACTTTGATTGAAAGAAGACGATTGTGCGTTCCGAAATTGGATCCCGGCTCAGGGGACGGGATGACGCAGTAACTATTTTGTCCGGGATGACGGGAGGATGAGTTTATTCGGGAACAACGTTTTCGAACAAATGCCGATGCTTTTCAGGCAAACGATCGTATTCCGCCCGGCTGATTTCCAGAGGTTTCTGCCGGCGGGATTCATAGTTTTTATGGTCCTGGAACCAACGACGGCTGTAGACCAGGTAAAGAATGGGCCGGGGGATCGCTGAATTGTTGGCAGTTCCCGCGTGCTTGAGGCGAAAGTCCATGAAGTAGCTGTCACCCATTTTGGGCCAGGGCATCGTCACTTGTTTTTCTGCCAACATTTTTGCGTCGCTGGCCCGGCTTTCCTCAGCCTTGTGACGGTGACGGTGCGAGCCCTCCCAAAGTGCCGTAGTCCCGGTCAACTCGGTCAGATCCACCAGGGGTACCACTACGTGCAAGGCGAATGGTGGCAAAAGCGCATTCAGACCACCTGCTTCTTCAAACAGATTGGGGTGATCACGATGGATGTGCTGAATTTCGGCCCCCGCAAAGGCACAAACGACGCCAACGCTCTGCAGCACGCAGTCATTGCCCAGCAGGTCTTTAACCACCGGCAGGACGCGAGGAGCGGCAAAAATATCCGGATCAGCAAAAGCACCCTCAATTCGAACCGTGAACATGTACCTTTTATCACCCACATGCAGGCAATTTTTTTGCACAAGCGCAAGGTCCTGGCTGGCGTATTCGCGCAGGAACTGATGCTGCATGGCTAAAACTTTTTGCCGGGCGAAACTGTTTTCCAGCCACAGGCAACCGTGCACCCGGAACTTGTGGGCAGCAGTGTACAACTGGCCCGGAAGCGTTTGCTCGTCAATAATCTGGGGATAGCGGATGTGGGCCTGCACGATTGCTGCCTCTGATTCAATTCATGGACGACAATAAAATGTTTCTGCCTGGCTGGCAATTCTAGCGGCCTTGGTTATGATGTTCACCTCCCAATTAACTCC
>JANOGQ010000391.1:0-2307 GCA_031406105.1 Lysobacterales bacterium
CTTTGCAGCCCTAATAGTTCTTCAGAGTCAGCGATCAATGGCTGAAAGTCAGTAACCATCAGGCGCGTGAATTTTTTTGCGCAAAGCCTTACAGCCGGTAACTGAGATCACGCAGCCCGAAACCGAGCAATTCCAAAGGCAAGTTACGGCTCAAGGCCATCACCTGGAAGCGTTCGCCCATCATTCCTGGCAAGGTGAGTTGCTTGGCTTCGGCGCTCAATGACAGGCCCTGGTCAGTGGCGGACTCAAGACGCCTGGCCAGCAATTGATCCAGTCCGCAGGCCAGCAGGAACAGGCTTTGGCTGGTGTAGCCCGATAACTCCAAACCACAGGCCTCACCGGCTTCTGCCAGTGCCGTGAAATCAACGAATGCGGTGATGTCCTGCAAGCCGGGCCAGAAAAACACATCATCGTGCGCCCGGTGGCGGTAATGGCAGATCAGCGTGCCTTCCTGGCGCTCGGGTGAATAGTACTCATGGCGTGGGTAACCGTAATCGACGAACAAGGCCACACCGCGATCCAGATTGCCGCAGACTGCACTCAGCCAGGCAGTCATATCAGGCTGAATTTCGGACTGGTAATGTAGCTCCGGATTCAATGGCAGCTGCCTGACTGCGCTGAGCAGGGGTTCAGTCGCTGGACGAAAACACCATTCAAAGCGAGGGGAGTCCTGGCTGTCATTGGCTGAGGGGCGCAGGCCGGCCTGTTCAATACCGGAGGGATCAACTCCGACCTGGTCAACTCTGCGGTGTCCCAGGCGGAACCCCTCAACCGCCAAAGCATCGATCACCTCATTGGCCAACAGCACGCCTTGCCATGCCGCATGGGGTGGTGCATCCAGCCACCGCACTCTGTCCATCATTTGCGGCACCAGAGCAGCGAGCTTCTGCTGCTGCAGTGCGCGTAAATCGGCGCTGCGCTCGAGTATCCAGTAGTTCTGCGGAGCAACTTCTGGATCGATCTGTAGCAACAGATCGGCTGCCATCTGGCCGCTGCCCGCACCCAGCTCCAGCACATCGTAGCTGCCTAATTTCCGGCCAACTTGCTCCACCTGTTTGGTCAGACAGCCTGCAAACAAGGAGCCCAGCTCCGGCGATGTCACAAAATCACCACTCGCGCCCAGCTTGTGCAGGCCCGCACTGTAATAACCCAGGCCAGGCTGATACAGCGCCATTTCCATAAAACGGCTGAAGGGCATGAAGCCGTTCTGCGCGCATTCTTCGCGAATCAGGGCGCAGAGCGCACGGCTCAGTTGCTTGAGCTCCGGGGCAGGTTCGGGCAGGATGACTTTTGACATGGCAAACCAGTTTGTTGGAGCAACCGCATGAAGTCCAGCCGTAAAACCGTTTTGGTGACAGGCAGTGCCGCGCGCATTGGTGCTTGTATTGCAAGCAGCCTGCATGCTCGCGGCTTTGAGGTGCTGGTGCATTGCAACTCCAGCACGCAGGTGGCTGATGCACTGGCAGAGCATTTGAATTCGCAGCGCGTTGACAGCGCCTTTGTGGTCAGTGCAGATCTGACATCAGCTGCAGGGATGCAGAAGCTGGTCGAGGCTTGCCAGCAACGCTGGGATAGCCTGGACCTGCTGGTCAATAATGCCTCGCGTTTTTATCCCACAGCGGTGGGCCAGACTACCGCCTGGCAATGGGATGACCTGATCAACAGCAATCTGCGTGCCCCGTACTTTTTGTCCCAGGGTTTATTGGTGTCGCTGAAAAAAGCCGGTGGTTCCATCATCAATATTCTCGATATACACGCCACTCGCCCGATGAAGAATCACGCGGTCTACTCCATCGCCAAGGCCGGCCTGCACATGATGACCCTGGCGCTGGCACAGGAGCTGGCGCCCGATATCCGGGTTAACGGTGTGGCTCCCGGCGCGATACTCTGGCCGGAGAATGAGGGCAGCACGGCAATGCAGCGAGCGATACTGGATCGCGTAGTTCTTGGCCGCCTGGGTCGGCCCGAGGATATCGCCAGCGCCGTGATTTACCTGGCGCTGGATGCGCCTTACGTAACCGGGCAGGTGCTGGCTGTGGATGGGGGACGGACCCTGAATATCTAGATTATTTCAGTCCACACCAGTGCGAACTCTCCTGAAGGGGCAAATCATGGACGATCAACGCGGATTTTGCCGGCCTGCATCCTGGTTATCACCATCGATACTCGTCAAGTTCGAACCCGCCTTAGCTCCTTCCCTTGCAGGGCCGATCGCCCGGATGAACTCGATGTCCAGCTGAAAGGCCCCCGGATTCTTGTCTGCTATTGTCACGCCGACTGATTCCACGCGCGCCGGGATGAGCTTCG
>JANOGQ010000421.1:0-1919 GCA_031406105.1 Lysobacterales bacterium
CTGCGGGACACCACGATGACCAGCGCAACAGCATGCAGCACGCGGGCGTGCGAAACGTAGATGCCTATATTGCCTACCAGAAAGGAGTTGACCTGCATAACCAGGCGCATCGGGACCCGGACCAGATCCGCTTGCTGCGGCAGGCGAACGAGCATCTTGACGATGCCATCAACCACTACCCTGCGTTCAGTGACGCCTATATTCATCATTCCGATCTCTTCAGTCATATCCTGAGCACAACTGCCGGTGGCAGGCTGGACGGCCATATCACCACCGCTGACATTGAGTCAGCCGCCGATTATTTACGCAGTGATTTTGACAATGCCATTCTTCATTCCAGAGACGACAGCCAGCGAGCCATGGCAGAGCTCGATCGGGCCGTGGTGATGGGCGAATGGCGTGGGGTGAACACGCTTAGCGAACGCGCCATGCAAACTCCGGGCTGTAAAACAGCACTTTGGGGGCAGCTGGTTTCTACGCCGTATGGCAATGCCAGCCTGGCCCGTGATGCCTTTCAACGGTCCATCACCTGCGATCCTTTGCAGATACGTGGCGATACCCACCTGGCGCATGCCCTGCTCTGGTTGGGCGACTGGGCATCCGCTCAACAATTTACAGAACAGCGTCTGTCCAAGAGCCCGCACCCATGGCTGGTTCGCAGCCTGGCCGTTTCCCTCACCATGCAAGGGCGTTTTGAAGAAGCGGAAATCGCCATCCAGCAACATTCCGACGATGAAGATGACCGATTGATGTCCATGGCGGTTCTCACGGCCATCCAGGGGATGGGCAAGGCTTCGAGGGAATACGCAAGGCAACTGATCGAAGGCTTCGGCCCGGATGACCTGACCGCCCAGCGGCTTGCAGCCCAACTTGGCGACCGCAACGAGGCCAATCGCCTGGCCAGCCAGATTGACCGTCGCCCTTTCGGCTATCTGGTGCTGCTTCAGGCGGTCTACAATTGCGCTTGCGGGGCTCCGTTTGATCTTGAGGCGACGCCGGTATTTGCCGGCATGCTGCAGGATGGCCCAGGCCAGCTTCTCGACCGGTTCCCGGTCTCACCTTCTTCCGGGCTGAACTGGCCACCGGTGAGCCCCATCACTTTTCCGCTGAAGGACTGGTAAATCGTGCAGGCTGGCACCATGTTTAAAGCAGAAAAGGGCGTTGTGCATTTAACGGCCATTGGATTCCGGACGTTTGCTGCGCAAGGTGCGGAACGCCGGCATGCGATGATTTTTTATGGTCACTCCAGACTGGCAAAGCTGTTGTCTGGAACAAGGTGAGACCGGAAACCGATCAAGAAGCTAAGCTGGGTCATCCATGAGCAGGAATTTTTCGCAAAGATCTGAGTCAGAGTTACAGGACCGGTAAAAACTGAAACTGAACAGCCATGCACATTTTTGACATCTATCATCACCCCAAATACGGCGACGAAGCCGTGCGGCGCGGTTTTTCCTGGCAGGCCTTCCTGGTGCCATCCGTTTGGGCCGTGCGTCGTGGCCTTGGCTGGACCACCCTGTTCCTGGTGGCCGCCTCCACTCTGATGTTTGATGTGGCCGAGCTGGCCGGTTTGCTGGCTGATTGGCCCGCCCTGAAAGTACCTGTCTTGATCCTGATGGTGATCGTCGTTGGTGCCTTACCCGGCTTCGTTGGCTACCGCTGGCATGCCGCGCACTTGCGTGAAGAGCAGTTCGAACACAAATGCACCATCGTCGCCAATGGCCGTCGTCAGGCAATCAAGGCCGCTAATGATGATCGCTACGTTCAGGATGTGCGCATCGCCGCCAACCTGGATATTTTCTGACTTAAGGAAGCTCTGATTAATTCGTCCCTGAAGCATCAGAGCACGCAAAACAAAAAATGTCATTTTTGTTTTGCTTCATTTTCAATGATTTACAATCATCGAAAATGGCGGCACATCC
>JANOGQ010000435.1:0-9553 GCA_031406105.1 Lysobacterales bacterium
GCATGCGTTTGCCAGAAGCTTGGCCACTCATCGCATCGCGCGCGTTGACCAGGGTATAGCTGAGCGTGGTATCGCTCGGGATCACCGTGCCCTGGGCATCGGCTATCCACACGCTATAGTCGCCGACCGACAGAGCAGGCACTACGCAGGCGCCGTTGGTGCAAGCGACCACCTGCGATTCGCCTTTGATGTCATCGATCTTAAGGTACATATTGGAAGCGGCCGGGCTCAAGGCCGGCAGCAGCAGCGCGCACAGCGCAATCACCGTGTTTTTGAGGCTATCCATCAAAGCTCTCCCAAGATCGGCGTCAGCTACGCCAGCAATTGGCGCCAAGGGTGCCGAACAGTGCCGAAGTTATAGCACAAGCGGTGCGCATGGGGAAACATAATCACTGCTGGCGTCGATGTCGTCAGCATTCTTGCCAACAATGACAAATGCAAGGATGGCGGTTGCGAATACACCGGCGATGAATAAGCCGGCTCACTAAATCAATGGCTCAGCCATTGGCAAGTTTGGAGTGCCTTATCCCGTAGGCGAAATATACCCCGATGCCGATCACCAGATAGAGCAGGAAGAAATTACGCGTGGCCTCATGGGACATCAGCGACATCAACAGGAACATGCACATCAGCGCGCCTATGATCGGCGTCACCGGGGAAAACGGCACACGGAATGGACGCACCATGTCCGGCGCTGAATAGCGCAGGTACAACACCGTGATGCAGACGATTGCAAATGCGGCCAGCGAGCCGACATTGGTGAGGTTTGACAGCGAATCCAGCGAGGTAAAACCCGCCGCACCCGCTGCACAGAATCCGACGATCAGGGTGTTGATCCAAGGTGTGCGGAATTTCGGATGAACCCTGGACAGCGCAGAGGGCAGCATGCCATCGTGTGACATGGTGTAGAAAATGCGCGTCTGGCCATAAAGCAGCACCAGCACCACCGAAGAGAGGCCCGCGATGGCGCCGATCTTCACCAGCACCGCAAACCAGGGCAAGCCGATCATGTTAACCGCCTTGGCAATCGGCGCCGGGTCATTCAACTCGGTGTACGGCACTATACCCACCAGCACGGCGGAGGTGAGAATGTAGAGCACGGTGCAGATCAGCAGCGAACCAATGATGCCGATGGGCATGTCGCGGGCCGGGTTCTTGGATTCCGCACCCGCAGTCGAGACTGCTTCAAAACCGATGTAGGCGAAAAATATCGTCGCGGCGCCGCCAATCAATCCACCGATGCCATAGCGCGATGTGTTGTTGGCCGTCACTACATCGACCAGCGCGCGCCAGATATCCGGCCAGAATCCGCGGGTAGTGCCTTCCGGCGGTGGTGGTATTTCGGCAGGTATCAGCGGCGTCCAGTTATCCGGATTGACGAAAAACATGCCGATCGCGATAAACGCGACTACCACCGAGACTTTGATGATCACGATGATGTTATTGACCTTGGCGGATTCCGATACGCCGACAACCAGCAACGCAGTGACCGCGACCACGATCAGGATGGCAGGAAGGTTGATCACCCCGGTTGCCACGACCACTCCGGCCTCGATAACTTCCACGCCCGGCGCCGCAGTCAGCGCTGCGGGAATGTGGATGCCAATGTCCTTCAGCAAGCTTACAAAATAGCCTGACCAGCCAACCGCGACCGTGGACGCGGCCAGGCCGTATTCGAGGATCAGCAAAAGACCCATGATCCAGGCGGCCATTTCACCCATAGAGGCGTAGGAATAGGAATAAGCCGAACCGGACACCGGTAATGCGGATGCGAGCTCGGCATAGCACAAGGCGACAAACGCACACAGCGCGCCCGTGATGATGAAGGAAATCATGATGCCGGGGCCGGCGAAATTTGCCGCAGCGCGCCCGGTCAACACGAAAATACCGGTGCCGATGATGCAACCGATGCCGAGCGAGATCAGGTTAAGCGCACTCAGCGATCGCTTGAGCTCGCCCTGCCCTTGCTCGGCCTGCATTTGGGCAACGGATTTACGGAGGAACATCCGGCTAAGGCCGGTTGTGCGTGGAGTTGAATCTTGAGCAGCCTTCATTTTTTTGATTTCCTTATGCAACTCATCGCGCCAAGCGTACTTTAGTGTGCGATGGCACGCAATCGAATGGTCAATTTCCGAAAATTCAAATCCCCGAAGGCAATTTTCCAAATGGTCAATTCCTGCGGCCGGCGATGATCATATGCCGGTCGCCTACGCTTTGTACCTTGAGGTCGTCCAGGCCAGCCTGGCGTATTTGCGACTCTGCTTCTTGCGGTGTAAAGGCGGCCAGCAAGGAGTTACGGAAGTCTTCGCGCAGGATTTGCGGCGCGTCACTGGCGTATTGATTGACCAGGTCGTCAGCCGCCTGCACGCTGGCAGGCCGGCGCAGGTCACCTACGAAGATCCGGCTTCCGGCCTGCGTATGTTGCCGCACCGCGGCCCAGAACATGGCTGGATCATCAAAATGGTGCAACAGGCTGTTACTGATGACACCCGCATACTCGCGTAGCGGAATGTCCGGGCCAGGTATGTATGCCTGGAAGAATTCCACACGTTCCTGAAATTCGGGAAACTTCGCCAGCAAGTCTGCCTTGGCGTGATCCAGCATACGTGCGGCTCCATCTACGGCAATGACATTTGTCCCGGGGAACTCGCGGAGAAAGCGGAAGGTGTCGTCGCCGGAACCGCAGCCAAGGTTAAGGAACAATCCGCAAATGGTCTCACGCGGAAAGTGTTCGGCAATCTGCCGCATCAGCCGTTCATGTGCCTCAGACCAGTCCGCCGAGGCGTAGGCATCGACCTGCACCGGATCATCCATCAGGGCGGGTTCCGGGATTCGTTCAAAGGCGGACATCTGTCTCTCCTGTTGTTGCAGGCGTCGATGGTAAGCGGCGGCCGGGGTCATTTCAACCGCGCCTGGGTTTGCTGCAATGATTTCGCGGCGGCAGTGAACGGCCTGCCGCGCAATGGGGGTAACCGTGCCCAGGAAGTTCCTGGATACCAGCGTGACGCACTGACCAGAAGGGAGCACTGACCAGAGTGGCGCATCAAATTGAGTAGGGGCTAGCTACAGGCCATCGGGCAGCTGTTTACCGAGACACTGGGGGAAATGTCGCGATTGATTTTTTTCCGACCCGCTGGTTTGCCCGATTGAACCGTTTTGGTCAGGCCGGCTCAGCAGACTCCTGGGCCTCATTCACCCGGGCAATCAACGTCATACAAATTTCGTAGAGGCCTTGATTTGCTTGAACAAGGATTTTGGTAGCTTCAGATCGAATGACGGCAGCGGCGATGCCGAAAAGCAAAGCAACCATCATCAAGGCGAGCAAATCTCCATTCGCCGCCGCCGCAACCGGATTACTCGGGATCAAATTCACCAGCGTCAATCCGATGCTCACCGCAATCCCGGTCACCACCAGGATATAGATCAGAGTTTTACCGCCAATTCGTCCTGGTGATTTTGGGTTGCCAATCTCTACCACGCCCAATAGCAAGGCGCTGAACACCAAAGGCACCACCAGCATTTTCAGCATGTTGATAAACAGCTTGCCAACCGGTTCAATTACCCAGTTGATGATACTTTCGACTACCACCGGACCGGAAAAGAAAACATTGGCAATCAAACCCAAAGTGATGCCGATAACAAACGCTATCAGCATCCGGGTATGCAAGGGTGATCCGGTTTTACTCTCACCCGCGGCAGTATTTGTGCTCTTGCAGTCGTCCTGGAGTTATGGCAAGCCAATCAGTTGTTTGGGCGCAACACGGATGTTCCTGATTTCACCCGACTTCAGTTTTTGCATGAATTCTGCCAATTCACGCTTCACCACAGGCGCCAGCAAATACATGCCAATGACATTTGGAATTGCCATCAGGAAATACAATGCATCGGAGAAGTCCGTCAAACGGGCGAAGCTGAGAATCGTACCAATCGGCGTTGCAAGAATGAAAATGAACTTGTAGATGGTCGATACAGTTTTATTATTTCCGAATAAATACATTGCCGCGCGCTCGCCGTAGTAGGCGTATGAAATCATCGTTGAGTAGCCGAACAGGAAAACCGCGATAGCCAGCACGTAAGGGAACCAGCTCACCACGCTACCGAAGGCTGCGGCCATCAAGGCAACACCATTGGGGCCTGCACCTGGCACTGTAGCTACACCGGAAATCACGATAACCAAAGCACTCATCGTGCAGATAACAACCGTATCAATGAAGGGCTCCCAGGTCGCGACCAGGCCCTCCGTTACCGGGTAATTCGTCTTCACGGTCGAGTGGGCAATCGCTGCCGTACCGATACCCGCTTCGTTGGAAAAAGCAGCGCGACGGAAACCGATCAGCAGCACACCCACGGCACCACCGGCAACGCCTTGAGGTGTAAATGCCCCATTGATAATCGTCATGATGGCATTGGGCAGGTTTTCAATGTTCATGGCAATAACAAACATGCCACCGAGCAAATAAATGACCGCCATCAGGGGCACCAGCTTGTCGGTAACGCTGGCAATTCTTTTCATTCCACCCACGATGACAATGCCGACCAGCAGGGCCAGAACCAGACCGAACAACCAGCCATAATCCCTGAATGGGCTGACTGCTTCGCCGCCGGTAATCACTATCAAGGCCTGCATTATGCCGTTCGACTGGAAAAGGTTACCAGCGCCTATTGCGCCACCAATGCAGAACAATGCAAACAGGAAGCCTAATGCTTTGCCCAGTGGTGCCAGTTTTGGATATTCTTCGGCAATGCCGCGTGAAAGGTAGTACATCGGGCCGCCCGAAATAGTACCGTCGGCATTTATCTGGCGGTATTTAACACCAAGCGTACATTCACAAAATTTGGATGCCATGCCCAGAATGCCTGCAACAATCATCCAGAACGCCGCACCGGGGCCACCCAAATAGATCGCAAGAGCAACGCCTGCGATATTTCCAAGCCCCACAGTCCCCGAAAGAGCCGTAGCAAGTGCCTGGAAGTGGGTGGTTTCACCAACAGCTTTTCCATCGCTGTAATCGCCGCGAATCAGGCGAAAGCCGAGCAGGAAGCCTCGGAAATTAATGAAACGAAAGTAGAAAGTACAAAACAATGCAATCGCGATTAGCCAGCCCAAAATCAGGGGCACTTCAGCTCCGCCAATCGTTACTGCGCTAAAAACCGCCTTGGCGATTGCGTCAGTAATTGGCAGTAAAAATGATTCGATTGCATTATCAATGCCTGTCGATGGCGTTGCAGCATGAACAACGGAAGAAACAAAAAACGCGAACATTACGACCATTCGCATGGTGAATAACTTCATCCTGATTCCCCAAAACCGATAAACAGCAGGGTCTAAGCTTACACCATCATAACCACGGGTAAAGCCGCTGCGGCATGCTTTTCAACTCGCTTTGCCAATATCTTCACGTGTTTGCTGCTCCCGCCCATTTGCCTGGTCGTCAAAGAAATCGTGCTCAGCTGCCTCTGCCGGCAAGGTGTTCCCCCAAAATAGTTTACACCTGAACAAAAACAGCTATACTTTGACTCGGCAGCAGTTCAACCAGGGTGTGTGAATACAGATACCAACTTCCCCGAATCGGAGGATAAAATGAAGCACGCATTAAGTACGTCAATATTAATGATTTTAGGTGGATTTTTAACTGGCCAAAGCATCACAGCAGTTATGGCCCAGGACAATGTGAGCGCATTGGAAGAGGTTATCGTAACCGCACAACGCCGCGAACAGAATCTCCAGGTAGTACCTATCAGCATCACCGCATTCACTGCCGCTCAACTCGAGCGATCCAATATTACCGAAGCCTCGCAATATCTGAACCTGTCACCCAATGTAAGCTTTAGCGAAGATGGGCAGAATGGTGGCAGCCGCGGTATCAGCATCTCGATGCGCGGTGTCAGCAACATCAACACCGACGAGAGTGCGTTCATCCAGTCGATCGGCATATATCTTGACGAGTTCAGCGTGGCATCTACAGCAAACGTTACGCTGAATCCGCAATTGCTCGACCTCGAACGAGTCGAAGTGTTGCGTGGGCCCCAGGGCACTTTCTTCGGCCGCAACGCCGTCGGCGGCGCTTTGAACCTCACCACCAAGAAACCAACAGACCAGGTCGAAGGTATGATCCGGCTGGGAGCCCGCTCCTTTGACGATGCCGGCGAACAGTACGACATTGGCCTGGTTGGCAACGCCCCGGTTACCGACACGTTTTTCCTGCGTGGCGTTGTGTATTACGAAGATTCATCGGGCCTGGTTGAAAACGTGGTACCCAATGGTGGCGACAGCGGTCATGACTACACCATGCTGCGCGGAGCGGCGCGCTGGCTGGCTTCGGAAGACACCACAGTCGATTTCATGGTGATGTACAGCGAAGAGAACCAGGGTCTTGACGAAGCAGTGCACTCTGGCGTGTGGGATGCCGACACTGTGGCCACATTTTTCCTGAACAACCCGAACGATCCAAATACCATCACTTCGGCGCCGGATAAAGGCCTGGGCTTCTGGCCGGATAATAAGAACCAGGTGGCGCATACCGCCATAGGTGAATTAAACGAATTTGAAACCACCATCGCTGTCCTGAATGTGGAGCATGAGTTCAGCGACAGCCTGGTGCTGAAGTCCATCACCGGTCTTATCGACACAAGCCGTGAAAAGATTTTTGACAACGACCTGGTGGCTGAGGACATCGTGCGGCGCTATGAGGCAGTCGATGGCTCGTCCTGGAGTACTGAATTACGCCTGGAGTTTTCAAACCAAGATTTCGACTGGATCAACGGTGTCCTCTACTCTGACGATGAAATCAAAGGTGTGCCGAATGCATCCCTTCCCGGCGGTGGTCTGGGTGTTGTAACCGGCGTGACCACGGGACTTGACCTGGGGAATTCCCTCGCACCGGTTCCCGGTGGCAACCCTGGCGTGCCTATCGTAGGCCCTGGTCTGGTCGATTTCGCTTTGACCGGCGCTCTGCCACCGCAGTTCAACCTCGGCAGTCCCACTGAACCGTTTTACCTGTGGATGCTGACCCCGGATGGGCAGCCTCCGCTGTGCCTCGGGTGCAGCCAACGGATCAACACCCTGGAAAGCATCGCGGTGTTCAGTGATTTCACCTGGCATGCCAGTGATCGACTGGATCTGACGTTCGGCGCCCGCTATACCATGGATGATGTCGGAGGCTCATATACCGGGTACGGACTGTTCCGCAAGCCGCGCATCCCCGACCCCAGCGACCCTACCGGTCTGACGCCGGTTGCCACCACCAACAGCGACGACTGGAACGATTTCTCGCCGCGCTTTTCAATCGGCTACCAGGTCACCGACGATGCGCGCCTTTACAGCACCATCTCCAAGGGCTACAAGGCTGGCGGATTCACGCTAGGGTACAATTCGGCTAATGGCACCGAGATAAATGAGACCTTCAACGACGAAACACTGATGAATTACGAAGCGGGCTTCAAGACCGAGTGGCTGGACAATAGCCTGCGCTTGAACGGTTCGGTGTTCTACCTCCAGTGGAGCGACTTGCAGCTGGAAACCTTCTTCTTCGCAGTCCCCGGTGACGCCAGCTCCAATATCGCCAAAACCATCAATGTCCGTGATGCCGAGGCCACAGGCTTTGAACTCGAATTTGCTGCGGCACCTACCGAAAACCTGACCCTGAGCGGCGGTATAGGCCTGCTTGATACGGAGATCACCAGCGATGATTTCGCGCGGCTCAGCGGCAACCTGACCGTGTCGCTCAAAGGCGAGCCTCTGCCCAGGGCACCGGAGTTCTCCGCCAACCTTGCAGCTGACTATCGCTGGCCGATAGGCGCTAACGAAGCGTTCGTCCGCGCTGAGTACATCTACAAGGATTCGCAGTTTTCAACCATTGAAGACGTAACCTACCTGCAAACCAGCAATGCGCTGGTGCTGCTGGATCCGAACGCACCGGCAACCGGGGCCAACGTGGTCGGGCAGATTCCCGACCGGTCTGACGGCTTTCCGTTCAAAACGCCGACCACCCATCTGTTCCACTTGCGCGGTGGCTACATGATTGGTGACAGTTGGGAGATCGCAGCTTTCGTCGAAAACGTGTTCGATGAAGACTACTACACCGGTGCGGGTGACAACTTCGGTCTGGCCGGAATTCGCCTGAAGCCGCACCCCAGGACCATTGGCATGACTATCGGTTTCAGGTTCGGTGGCGATGAGCCCCGCGCAGAGCCGGCCCAGACGGCAGCTCCGCTGCCACCTCCAGCACCTCCGCCAAATCCTGACCTGGATGGCGACGGCGTGCCGAATGAAAGAGACAAGTGCCCCAACACCCGCCCAGGTGCAGTGGTCGATCTCGATGGTTGCGAAGTAGAAGCCGTGATATCACTGGAAGGCGTCAATTTTGACTTCGACAAGGCCACACTGCGCCCCGATGCCATCGCCATCCTGAACCAGGCCGTTGCTTTGCTGGAAACCCAGGCCACTGTGGTGGTTGAGGTGGCTGGCCACACCGACAGCGTGGGTACCGAAGAGTACAACCAGGGCTTGTCTGAACGTCGTGCCCAGGCAGTGAAAGACTACATGGAAAGCCAGGGCATTACGGCCACCCGCCTGACTGCCCGTGGTTACGGCGAATTGCAACCAATAGCCTCCAATGACACAGAAGAAGGCCGGGCACTGAACCGTCGCGTTGAGCTGATCGTGCTCAGCCGCTAGTCAGATAAGCAGAAGTTAAAAATGAGCCCCGCTTCGAGCGGGGCTTTTTTTAAGGGCTGCCCACATGACCCGAGGTTCTCGCTATTCCTAACCAGAATGCCAGGGACGCTCTTCTAAATTATGAAGTCCATGAATCAGCTCGCTACTGGAACCAAGTTTGACACTACGCTGGTGGTCAACTGGTACCGGACTCCGGTAGATTCGCAATTGCTGCATACACTCAATCTGCGCAGCGATGTAAAAGGGTTGATGCAGGCGGGTGGCTTTTTGGGCCTCATGGTGATTTCGGCCAGCCTGGCGGTTTATGTGCAGCAGCAGTTTTCGTGGTGGCTGCTGATCCCCATTTTGCTGCTGCATGGCAGCATTTGTGCGTTCATGACCAATGCTGAGCATGAGCTGGTGCATGGCACGGTATTTCGGCAGCCGTTGCTGAACGGGATTTTCCTCCGCTTGTTTGGATTCCTGCGTTGGTTCCCGTTCGATTATTACTGGGCCAGCCACACGGAACATCATAAGTACACCCTGTATCCACCAGAGGACCAGGAAGTCCTGCTGCCTGCGCATTTCACTCTGGTTGGATTCCTCAAACAAGGCTTTGTAGATCCTGCCCGCCTGCTCGAGTTGCTCAGTACCAATCTGCGCCTGGGGCTGGGCCGGCTGGAAGGTGACTGGGAATCCTATGTGCTGGCGCAGGATCCGGTGCGGTACCGGGTGTTCGGCTGGGCGCGAATCCTGCTGGCTGGCCACGCGGTTGTAGCCGCAGTGGCGCTTTATCATGGCTACTGGATTATCCCTGTGGTGGTTTCGTTGACGCCTTGCTACGGCGGCTGGCTGTTTTACTTGTGTAACAACACGCAACATGCGGGACTCAAGGAC
>JANOGQ010000439.1:0-3034 GCA_031406105.1 Lysobacterales bacterium
CAACTGGACGCCGCGGCTCTGATGGACTCCGGTATGATTTGGCGTGACGAAGGAATTGAATCAAAAAAACAGGTCGACCTCAATGTCACCATGGAATTGTTCCAGAGGTCGAGAGCAGCCTTTATCGAACTGAATCAACGGGAAAGCAACAGTGAAATCGCTCTTTTTGAGCTGGGGCAAGCTGAATTCTATGTTGGTGAAACCCACTATTCGATGGGAGAACTCGAGCTTACAGAGCAGGCCTGGGCTCGTTATGGTGCTGTTACCCGGCGGCTGGTCAACGAACAACCCAAGAATGCCCGTTACGTCATGGAGTTGGCCTACACGCTAACCAATCTGGGTGCATTGGAGCTGGTTCGTATCAGGCCGAACACCACACGCTTGCTGCAATTGATACAGGCTGGAGTTCAGTACAACCAGATGGCTCTGGTGCTCGATCCGGGCAATGCCGAGTATCGCGACGCCCTGCCCAACAACCTTGCCTGGCAGGCTGATGCCTGGCTGGAAAAATGCGAATTGGTCCAGGCACACGAGATTCGCCAACAGGCGGTCAGGCTGAGGCGTGAATTGCTGAAGGAAGATCCTCGCTCACTGCGAAATAAAACTGAGTTGGCGATGAAGTTGACCGGGCTTGCGAGTGTCCAGCAAATGACTGGACTGAATCGGGAGGCCAGTATCAATTTTGAGGAAATCGCTCATATTTTCAGAGCAGTTCATCAGGCGGAGCCGGACGACTCGGAGCTGGAACTGGAAATGTACTATCGCGACGGACGATACGCGCGTCATTTGCTTGTTACGGGTGAAGTGGATAAAGCGGCAGTGATACTGGATAGTATTTCTGAACGATATGAAGAGCTGAGCAATCCGCATGTCACAGGGGATTACCAAAGAGGTTTTGACGCGGCCCGGACCCGATTGGACAGGGCCTTGGTGATGCTGGCCAAAAATCAGACCCATCAGGGAGGGGAGTTGCTGCAGCAGGTTGTGGTTCAACTGGAAGAAATGGTGGCTGCCAAGCCCGAGGCGCGTAATGGCCTGGAAGCCCTGGCCATGTCCGAATTTGAATCCTGGCGACACTCGGGTATCGATGGCTCGGTTGCAATCCATCCCGCTTTGGAATTCTACCTTTACTCATCCGAGCTGATGGAAAGCTGTTCAGATGCCGATCTCGCGGCCCGCCTGGCCTTCGTTGCCGGCGATCTGGAGCTGGCGAAGCGCTATACTGACCATGTTTTGAACAAAGGCTATCGCGAAGCTGATTTCATCAATTTCTGTAAGCAATACCAGCTGTGTGATTTGCCCTGAATCTGTTAGCGCAACCAGGAAGTCCAAACCAACGGAGCCATGTCCAATGATCAGAATGACACGTTTCACCCCAGCTATAGTCTTACTGGCCTGTTTTGCCAGTCCGGCCCTGTCGGCTGAAGAGAAATTGATCGACATGACCGTCGTGGGTTCGGGCAGCAATTTCCAACTGCAGTTTCTTAATTCAGCGTGTTCTGACGAAAATGCCGCCAATGGCTGTGTGGAAGTGGAAAAGGGCAGTTCGTCGATGCTCACCTGGGAGCTGGACGTTAACGGAGAAACCTATTGGATGCTGACCCGCTTCCAGTTCAGCGCTGACGGGGTAAACTGGGGCAGCAGCGCATTCCCGCTCAATGATTGCGCCGTCAGGAATTTCGAACTCGAAGCCCGCGACCAGTTCACCGGCAATGCAGCCAGTGCCATGATCACCGGCAATGGCCGCAAGGTCAAAATCATGAATCGCAATATTGACAGCTGCCAGACCTACTACCGTGTTTATGCCATGCCCAAAGCCGGCGGCCTGGAAATTCATTCTGATGCCAGGCCGATGATCACGGACGCGGGTGGAGCCCAGCCCTGAAGCCGGATAGGTTTAACTTCCGGGTTCACGGCTGGCGGCACTGAGCGCTGAAATGCAGGCTGTCCTCCCGTCACAAGATGTTGGTATGCACCTGACAATTGGTGTTACCGGCCACCGCGATCTGGTCGCAAACGAAATACCGCAGATTGAAGCTCGCGTTAAGCAGTTTCTGGGCGGGCTCAAAAAGCGATTCCCCGATCTTGATGTACAACTGCTGACGCTCTTGGCTGATGGCGGTGATCAGCTGGTTACGCGTGTGGCATTGCAACTGGGTGTTCCGGTGATTACCGTACTGCCGTTCAGCCAGCCAGAGTACGAGAAAGACTTTGAAACGGCGGCAGAACTGCAGCGCTTTCTGCATCTCTTGCATCAGGCTGAGCGCGTAATCGAATTGCCGCTGATTCATGGCGAATGGGATGACGGTGTTTTCAGCCAGGATGAGCGCAATCGTCAGTATGCCCAGGCAGGGGCGTTCATCTCCAACCACTGCCAGATATTGTTGGCCCTGTGGGATGGCAAACCGCCTGCCGCAACTGGTGGCACAGGGGCCGTGGTGCATTACCATCTGACCACGGTGATGCAGGGATATGAACACCAGCAGACTTCCGCACAACTGCTGGCGGATAATGAAAACGATCTGGCCTATCACATTGCCTGTTCCCGCGATCGTCCCGATGGACAATGCAAAGAAGGTTTACAGCCTCTGAGCTGTAGCTGGATTACTTCGGATTCCGGTAAAGCAATTGAGGCAGACATTCCCCCCAGTTATGCCAGCATGCTGGACAGCCTGCAGCAGTTTGAACGTGACCGCCGGCGATATCTGGGTGTTCACGCCGTGCCCGGCGCCATGCTGGATGGGGGTCTGCCGGGAATCCCACCCACGGCCAGCGTTAAATTTGTGGAGTATCTGTTTGACGTGGCCGATCACCTGGCTGTTCATTACCAGGCTCAGGTAAATCGCAACCTGTTCGGCATCTATGGCCTGGCTACCCTGATGGGCCTGGTCTTCATCCTGTATTCCGAGTATTCGGAACCGCATTGGTTGCTTTGGTTATTTCTCGGATTGTTCGCGGCCGGCGTGGCTTTGCATATCACCGCCAATCGTCGCGAGTGGTATCGTAAGTACCTCGACTACCGTGCCCTGGCTGA
>JANOGQ010000474.1:0-7973 GCA_031406105.1 Lysobacterales bacterium
CACTCCGCTGATCATTTCCGGCCCAGCAGAAGAATCACCCCAGCTGTATGTGCGTATCAATCAATTGATACCCAGCCTGGTTCGGGCAGAACCTGCAGTCGATGATGACAGCGAACCCGGTGAAGGTGACTTCACCATCGATGAGAAGCAGAAACAGATTTACCTCACCGAAGACGGCATGAGCCATGTCGAAAAACTGATGGTGAGATCCGGCCTGCTGAAAGAAGACGACAGCCTGTACAACGCACAAAATCTCAACCTGGTGCACCATCTGAATGCCGCTTTGCGCGCGCATCATTTGTTCAGCAAGGATGTGGATTACATCATCAAAGACGGTGAGGTGATCATCGTTGATGAGTTTACCGGGCGCACCTTGTCCGGGCGGCGCTGGTCTGAAGGTTTGCATCAGGCCATTGAAGCCAAGGAAGGGGTGCCCATCCAGCGCGACAATCAGACGCTGGCATCGATTACTTTCCAGAACTACTTCCGCCTGTATGAAAAACTGGCGGGTATGACGGGTACAGCAGATACCGAAGCCTATGAATTCCAGTCCATTTATGGTCTGGAAGTCGTGGTGATTCCGACCCACATGCCGATGATCCGGGATGACAAGGATGACCTGGTATTCCTCAAAGCGGAAGCCAAGTGGACGGCCATCGTTGATGATGTCAAAGATTGCGTGGAACGGGGCCAGCCGGTGCTGGTAGGCACCACTTCGATCGAAACCTCAGAGCTGATTTCTGGCAAGCTCAAGCAGCAGAAAATCATTCACGAGGTATTGAATGCCAAGCTGCATGCCCGCGAGGCGGCCATCGTGGCGCAGGCTGGCCGGCCATGCGCGGTTACCATTGCCACCAATATGGCCGGTAGAGGTACCGACATCGTGCTGGGCGGCAATCCCGAGTTCGCTGCTCGATCTGAAGTCTACGGTGAGGAAACCGCCTGTATCCCTGGCGCCTGCGACATGACAACCCCGGAATACCTCGCGGCATTTGCACGTCATCGTGCAGCTTGTGAAGGCGAACGTGAGAAAGTTCTGCAAGCTGGCGGTCTGCATATCATCGGCACCGAGCGGCATGAATCCCGGCGAATTGACAACCAGCTGCGTGGTCGCTCCGGTCGCCAGGGTGATCCGGGTTCATCCCGTTTTTACCTTTCGCTGGAAGACAGCCTGATGCGAATTTTTGCATCGGACCGCATGGCGGGCATGATGCAGCGGTTTGGCATGAAGGAAGATGAAGCCATCGAGGCGGGCATGCTCAATCGTGCCATTGAAAATGCGCAACGCAAAGTCGAGGCACACAACTTCGATGTGCGCAAGCATTTGCTGGATTATGACGACGTAGCCAATGACCAGCGGCGCGTCATTTACGGCCAGCGTAATGAATTGATGGAAGCCAAAGAAATCGGTGAAGAAGTGGCAGCCATGCGCGGCGATGTGTTCGAGGAGATCATCGACCAATACCTGCCACCGGGTAGCATTGATGAGCAGTGGGATTTGCCCGGACTGGAAAAGGTTGTGGAAGGCGAATTTGGTATCGATCTGCCTGCGCGGAAATGGCTGGAGGAAGATTCAGAGATGCATGAAACCGATCTGCGTGAGCGCATTCTCAGCCAGGTCGATGCTCACTTCGCGGCCAAGGAAACGCAAACAGGCGCGGAAGTCATGCGGCATTTTGAAAAAGCCCTGATGTTGAACGTATTGGATCAGCAATGGAAAGATCACCTGGCGCGCATGGACTATCTGCGGCAGGGCATAGGGCTGCGTGGTTATGCGCAGAAGCAACCCATGCAGGAATACAAGCGTGAATCCTTCGAAATGTTCACCGAACTTCTGAAGAAGATGAAACACGAAGTCGTGCGCATTCTTGCCAGAGTGCAGGTCAAGGCGGAATCAGATGTAGCAGCGGTTGATGCGCAGCGCCGCAGCGATAAAGACCTGCAGTTCCGGCACGATGAAGCCAGCGCACCCACAGCTGCGCCAGCCAGAGCAGCAGTACCCGAAGCACCGGAAACCTATGTACGCGAAGGGCGTAAAGTCGGCCGCAACGAACCTTGCCCTTGTGGCTCCGGCCAAAAATACAAGCAATGTCACGGTAAACTGACCTGACCCAGGATTCCACGTCGTCATTCAGGATTTTGCGCAATTACCCACTCCTGGTGGTTGCGCAATCACACACTCCTTGCCGTCCTTCCGGACTTTGCGCAGCAAACGTCCGGAATCCATGATCCAGGTTTCTACAGCAATTGGATGGCTCAGGCCAGGTTTCTCGACCGGTTCCCGGTCTCACCTTCTTCCAGAAGTTTCGCTACGCTCGATTCTGGAACGACAGCAAGAGATAATGAGTTCAAAATTCAGAAGTGGCCAAGGCGGTATACCGAGCATGCAGCTGCGCAACTTCAGCATCCAGCTCCGCAATACCCGCGTTGTTTTCAATCACATCATCCGCCAGCGCCAGGCGTGCCTGGCGTGAAGTCTGCGATGCCAGAGCGGCTTCCGCCTGCTGGCGATCAACACCATCGCGTTGCATAACACGTTCAATTTGCGTCTGTTCATCCGTATCCACCACCAACACCCGATCCACCCAATCATAAGCACCCGATTCGGTGAACAAGGGAATCACCACCACGCAATATTCACTATCGACGGTAGCTATTCGCTGTTGCACCTCAGAGCGGATGGCCGGATGCAGAATGCCCTCCAGGCGCCGCTTGGCCACCGGATCAGAGAATATGGTTTCACGCACCCTGCGGCGATTGAGTGCGCCATCGGCTAACAGCACGCCCTCACCAAAGGCAGCCACAACTTCCTGCAGGGCAGGTTGGCCGGGTTTCACCACCTGGTGCGCGATCACATCGGTATCGATAACCGGCACACCTAAAGCAGCAAATCGATCGGATACAGCTGTTTTGCCCGAAGCGATTCCGCCGGTGAGGGCTACGACAAAGGGAGATTTTTTGTAGGAAGTCACGGTTTCGGTCCGAAAAACTCAGGGATTCAAGCATCAAACCTGGCGCTTACATGTTTTGGATCCTGTGCGGCGTGAATTACCGCAAGAATGTGAACGGATGATGTAAGGCAAGTGTAGAAAACTAGATAGGGGAAAGTTCGAGTCACCGAACGGCGAATCCCTGGAATTGTCTCGGAATATAGATCTGGATGATCAAGAATGGTTGAGAAAGTCTCATCAAGCGCTGCCAAATACCTTTGACCCAATCCAGTTTGCCGGTCCTCGTACCAACGATAGGCATGAAAAATATCATCTTCCGCCGCTGGTTCAACAACCAGTTTGTGTTTCATTTGGATTCAATACGATTCCTGACGTCTAACCAAGGTGACCCAAGCTCTGGATTCAGCCGAAACTCCTCTAAACGCTTAGACAGCAGCTTACGGGTTTCACTGCTTAACTCAATTTTTTCTGGAACCTCAGCAATACTGTCCCAAATTTCAGCGACTAACTGAATTCGTTCGGGAATCGGCAAGACCAGAGCCTGTGCAGCTGATACTTTCATGAACTGAAATTTATCACATAGAGCATTGCTGGTTCTATCGGAATTATCAGATTCATTTGTAGGATATTGGAGAGAAGGCTAGGCTAAAACTGTTTCAGCAATACCCCGAACTACGTCATACCGGACTTGATCCGGTATCCAGCCAAGGGCCATACTTTGAGTTCGATCCCGGCTCGGTGGCCTGGATGCTTACTCAGAGATTCCTGTAAGGCTGATTGAAGTGAATCTCATCCAGGCCCTGGCTTTGGTGGAAAAGCATCATATCTATGCTTATGACGCCTATTTGCTGGTCTGCGCGATGCAGTCAAATTCGCCGCTGCTTACCCTCGATCAACCACTCAAACAAGTGGCTGAGTCCTTGGGTATAAATATACTGGAGGTCTAGGTCATGAAGGTATTTACGTTTTCAGAAGCGCGGCAAAAGTTCTCGTCAGTCCTGGATTCTGCCCAACTTGAGGGGGCTGTGAAGATTACCCGCCGGGATGGTCGTGCATTCCTGATTCGCCCTGTACAAGAGTCACCGTCGCCTTTGAATGTCAATGGTGTAAAGCTTAATCTCAGCCGGGATGAAATCGTCAGATCTGTTCGTGAGGGTCGCGAGCGTGAAGGGGGCAAGTAGCAGGTTACATCGGGCTGAACCAGGAAGGAGCAAGATGTAGGAGGTAGCGAAGCTGCCGACATTCCACCTTACCGGTCGCGTGCGACGCTCGCTCCTACAAAACGCCCAACCTAACCAAACTGACTAGAACTGGTGTAGTAATCCAGAATCCGCTCACCCCAGATCAGGGTGATCCAGCCCGCAGCAGCGATAAAAGGCCCGAAGGGCATAGGCTTGTCGCGTTGCAGTTTGCCCATGCCCATCATCGCCAACCCAACTACTGCACCTACCACCGAAGACATCAATACGATCAGCGGCAGGAATTGCCAGCCCATCCAGGCACCCAGGGCGGCCAGTAATTTGAAATCGCCATAACCCATGCCTTCCTTGCCGGTCATGATCTTGAACAGATGATAAATGCTCCAGAGAATCAGGTAGCCGATAATGGCGCCCAAAACACTGGATGCGAGGCTGGTAAATATACCGAAGAAGTTGGCCAACAGGCCAGCCCAGAGCAGAGGCAGCGTGATGTTATCGGGTAGCAGCTGGGTATCGGCGTCAATGCCGGTTAATGCCACCAGAACCGCGGTCAGCAACAAAGCCAGTAAGCCCTGGCTGGTCGGCCCGAAATGCCAGATGGTAACCAGAAACAATACGGCGGTAGCCAGCTCCACCATCGGGTAACGCCAGGAAATGGGTGCTTTGCAAGCGGAGCACTTGCCACCCAGCAAAATGAAACTGAGGATGGGGATATTCTCGTGTGCGCGGATGTTGTGGGCACAGTGCGGGCAGCGCGAACGATCCATGGCGAGGCCCGGTGGCGCTTTAGGTGCTTCACCCGGGATATCCAGCAGATCGTGGCACTGGCAGCGCCAGTCATGCTCCAGGATCGGCGGCAATCGCAGTATCACCACATTCAGGAAGCTGCCAATGATGGCACCCAAAAGAAACACCCCTGCGTACAGCAGGGGTGGGGTTTCAAACAGTGTTTCCAGCATCAGGTCAGTTCTGGTTGTTGTTGGTTCGGATGAAATTCAGTTTAAAACGCCAGTTTATTAATCCGGTAAGCAAACAATTTGCCATCCTCATCAGATAACTGCAGCCATCTTGAAGATGGGCAGGTACATGGCAATTACCATGGCGCCAACCAGCACGCCTACGAACACGATAATGGCCGGTTCCAGCAAGCTGCTGAGGGCGTCAACCTGATTGTTCACTTCTTCTTCATAGGCTTCGGCCACTTTCACCAGCATGGCATCCAGCGAACCAGCCTCTTCACCGATAGCGGCCATCTGAACCACCATGTTGGGGAAGATTTCGGTTTGCTGCATGGCCAGCTGTAACTGGTGGCCCACTGCAACATCGCTGCGAATCTGCAATGCCGCATCGTCGAACACAGCATTGCCGGTAGCGCCAGAGACGATTTTCAGGGCATCCACCAACGGTACACCGGCTGCAAAAGTGATGGCCAGGGTGCGGCAGAAACGGGCAATGGCTGCTTGTTCCAGAATAGTGCCTACTATCGGTATCTTCAAAGAAATACGGTCGATGAAATGGGAAAACTTCTTCGAACGATTTTTGGCCATGATGAGGCCAACGATGATCGCAACCATCAAGCCCAGCACGTAAACGCCTTTGCTTTGCATGAACCGGGAGGCACCCACCACCATCTTGGTAAAGGCCGGCAAGTCTGCACCGAAGGATATAAAGATAGCTTCAAATTGTGGAATCACGAAAATCAGCAGAATGCTGGTCACGATAATGGCAACGGCAATTACCGCAGCGGGGTAATACAGAGCCTTCTTGATTTTGCCCTTGATAGTTTCAATGCGCTCTTTATGAGAGGCGATGTTGTCGAGGATGGTATCCAGCACACCGGCGCTTTCACCGGCGGCAACCAGGTTCACATAGAGCTCATCAAACTGCACCGGGTATTTCGCCAAGGCCTCGTGCAAGGCACCGCCCGATTCCACTTCAGCGCGGATCTTGTCAGCCACGGTACGCATGCGCGGGTTTTTCAAGCCTCCGCCAATAATCTGGAAGGCCGTTACCAGCGGCACACCGGATTTCAGCATGGTAGCCAGCTGGCGGCTGAAATAGGTGATGTCCTTGGAAGTGATTCGTGAGCCAGCACCGCCGAGCAGGGGCTTGCTCTTCTTCTTCACTGAAAGTGGGTTAATGCCCTGGCGGCGCAGTTCTGCCCGCACCAGGTTGGGGCTGGAAGCAATCTGCTGGCCCTTGAGTTTAACCCCACGTTTGTCTCTACCCTGCCAGAGAAATACGCTGGGCTCTGCTTGTAGTGTCTTCGCCATAACCTAGTCCTTGGTTACCCGGTTGATTTCGATGATGTCGGTGGCTCCTGCCCTGACTTTTCTCAATGCTGAGGTACGCAGGTCATCGATGCCTTCCTTGCGTGCCTGTTGGGCAATGCGCATGGCATTGCCCTCTTCCAAAATGATACGCGAAATTTCATCGGTAATGGGCATAACTTCGAAAACACCGGAACGGCCCCGGTAGCCTTCATTGCATTCCGAGCATCCGATGGGTTTGAATAACTTCAGCTCACCCAATTCGTTTTTATCAAACCCCGCCTGCAACAGGGCTTCCCGCGGCAGTTCATCGGGCTTTTTGCAGGTATGCAGGGTACGCACCAGTCGTTGCGCAATCACCAGGTTGACCGCTGAAGTGATGTTATAGGTAGGCACACCCATGTTCATCAAACGCGTGATGGATTGCGGAGCATCATTGGTATGTAGGGTGGAAAGCACCAGGTGGCCGGTCTGCGCAGCCTTGATGGCGATTTCCGCCGTCTCAAGGTCACGAATCTCACCGACCATGATCACATCGGGGTCCTGTCGCAAAAAGGCCCGCAAAGCTCGGGCAAAAGTCATGCCCTGCTTCGTATTCTGTTGCACCTGGTTAATGCCGGGTACGCGAATTTCCACCGGATCTTCAACGGCGGATATATTACGGCCCTCATCGTTCAGCAACTGCAAGGCGGTATAGAGGGTTACCGTCTTACCACTACCGGTGGGGCCGGTAACCAGGATCATGCCGTAGGGTTTGGAAATGGCAGATTCGTAAAGCCTGCGTTGCTCCATTTCAAAACCCAGCTGCTCAATGCCCAGTTTGGTAGCTGCCGAATCAAGAATACGCAGCACTACCTTTTCACCAAACAGGGTGGGGCAGGTGCTGGCACGAAAGTCTATGCTTTTGTTGCGGCTGATGTTCAGCATGATTCGGCCGTCTTGTGGTACGCGTTTTTCTGCAATATCCAGCCCGGCCATAACCTTGAGCCGTGATGATAGACGTCGTGACATCTGCACCGGAGGTGCGGCCACCGCCCGCAAAACGCCATCCAGCCGGTAACGGATGCGATAACGGCTTTCATAAGGTTCAAAGTGAATATCGGAAGCGCCTTTACGAATGGCATCCAGCAGGACCTTGTTGATGAAACGGACTACCGGTGTTTCATCCACTGAAGGATCGCTGGCATCATCGGCTTCCTTTTCAGCCCCGAAGACAATATTCTCAAAGCCCTCTTCTTCTTCGAGGTCATCGAATACCGGATTGGTGGCATCCATGGCCCTTTGAATGGCGGCTGAGATCTGATCAGCCGCAACCAATATGGGCTCCACATGAAAGCCGGAGCTGAAGGCGATTTCGTCCAGCACCTGGTGGTCGGTAGGGTCGCGCAGGGCAATAAACAACTGGTTGCCGCGCAGGTGCAGCGGCAGTGCCTGGTGTTTTTCAATCAAGGCTTCGCTGACCAGGCTTAGCGGTGCCTGGCTGAGATCAAAGGCGCGGATATCCACCAGTGGAATGCCGTACTCTTCTGCAGCGGCGGCTGCGAGGCGAACGG
>JANOGQ010000492.1:0-7874 GCA_031406105.1 Lysobacterales bacterium
CTTTCAGCGCATCGTAGCGGGCAGGGCAGAGCTCCACAGCAATCGCATCAAACTCCGCACTGCCAGCCAGCTGCATGACCGCCTCAGCACTGGCCCGCGAAACATGTGCTGTGCCTATCAGCGTGTAGCGCACTCCATCGCGCTCGATCACGCGCATGGGCTGGTCAATCAACGCATCGGGCAAGGTATCAGTTATGGCAAGCGCCGATGGATCAGGCACAGCAGCGGGAGCCGAATCTGTTCGAGCCTTGTCATCAGTCGGAAACGAAACTGACGGGTTTTTGGGGTCAATGGGCGAGGACATCTGGGGAATCTCTGGCGACCTTGCGAAAAGGTGCGCAAGGATACCTCAGATCAGGCGCCGATGCATTCAGGCAGCGCTAAGGCAAACAGCGTGCGCTGGCCTTCAAGCCAAGCTCAGGGCTGCGCTTCGGTGGCGGCCGGCTGGGTGTTGATCGCCTCGCCTTTGTGCAGCACGGTAAACAACACCTTGTCATATTCAAAATAGACACTCCAGCGATCGTACAGCCACTGTGTGATGGGCGGGTCGCCCACCGGGCCCTGCTTACTGCCGGGGCTGCCAAACCGGGCCTCAACTTCAGCCATGCCAGTACCATTGTCAGGCACAGCCAGGTCCGCTGCGTGCCGCACTTCTTCAATCAGTAATACATCGGCTGAAGCCAAGCTGGCCCAGATTGCGTTGCTGGATAATAAAACCAGTGTCAGAACCATCCGTGTCATGTCACTGCCTCCTGTAGATTTGGAAAGGGCTGGTCTGCCCGGGTGAAAATATAACATGGGCTCGAAGGGCAGGTTCAAAATCTGCATGTACAGTGTGAACGAACCTGCTTAGCGCTCAAAACTGACCGCACCTTGCTGCAACAGGCGCCTGTAGGCCTCCAGTCGCCATAAAGGCACCAGGCCTGCCGCAGCTGCGGCGCTGATGGCACAGCCCGGTTCGTTCACATGCCGGCAGTTATTGAATTTACACGTTCCCTGCGCCTGGTCGAATTCCGGATAGCCACGCTCGAGTTCATGCTGGTCCATAGTCCACAATCCATATTCCCAGACACCCGGCGAGTCAATCAGGCGACCACTACCTGGTAAGTGATACATCAGCGTCGAGGTGGTGGTGTGGCGGCCTTTGCCAGTACTGCGCGACAGCGTTTGGGTTTGCAGGTCCAGATCGGGAACCAGTTGGTTGATCAATGACGACTTACCCACGCCCGATTGGCCAACCACGATGCTGATCTGGCCCTGCAGCAGTTGGCGTAACTCTGCAGTACCCGGCTCCAACTTACATGAAGTGAATACCACGGCGTGACCCAGCCCGACGTATTCTGCAAGTCGGTTAAAAGGCGCCGGGCGTTCGGCAACAATTTTTGGCAGCAGCTCGGACTTGTTGACCACGATCAGAGCTTTGATACCCAGGCTCAATACAGCCACCAGATATCGATCCAGCAAATCCTTGCTGGGCGCCGGCTCCGGCGCAATCACTATTACCACCTGGTCCAGGTTGGCCGCCATGATCTGTTTACTGCCGTCACGCTGGCCGCGCAGAAAGCTGTTCTTGCGAGGCAGAATTTCATTCACCGGATTGCTGTCACCCTGATCGGTGTCCAGTATTACCTGGTCACCGCAAACCGGGCGACCTACGCTGCGTCGGTAGACACAGGGCAAGGTTCCACCGTCGGCCAGTTCGGCAATGCCCTGACTGCCATGTGAGCTGATGATCAGAGCTTGTTGTTGCAGCATCGTTATGGTTTGGCTGAGTAGAGGTAGCACGCTATCTTACCGTGCGCGGCAGGTCGCTGTTAAACTGCCAGCAATTCACTCTGCAGGATTCACCACATGCCTGATCACCTGATCTGGATAGACCTGGAAATGACCGGTCTCAAACCGGAAACAGATTCCATCCTGGAAATTGCGACCGTGATTACTGACAGCAATCTGCAGGAACTGGCTGTTGGCCCGGTGCTGGCCATTCAACATTCGCCCGCGGTGCTGCAAGCCATGGACGACTGGAATCGCCAGCATCATACCAAATCGGGTTTGTGGAGCAGCGTGTTGAGCAGCGAGGAAAGCCTGCATTCGGCTGAACAGAAAACCCTGGCATTCCTCGCGCAATGGACCAGCAGTGGCAGCTCACCCATGTGTGGCAACAGTATTTGCCAGGATCGGCGTTTCCTCTACCGGTTGATGCCAGAACTGCAAGCGTGGTTTCATTATCGCAACCTGGATGTCAGTACCCTCAAAGAACTGGCCGCGCGCTGGGCGCCGGAGGTTTTGGCCAGCCACAAAAAAGAAAATCGCCATGAAGCCTTGGCGGATATTCGTGAATCGATTTCGGAGCTCGCGCATTACCGTAAACATTTTGCTCATTTTGTTGCAGGCTAGGGAAGCTCTGATTAATTCGTCCATGAAGCATCAGAGCACGCAAAACAAAAAGTGTCATTTTTGTTTGGCTTCATTTTCAATGATTTACAATCATTGAAAATGGCGGCACATCCTTATGCCGCAGAAACTCTGAATAAATCAGAGTTTCCCTAGTTCAAATTTCGATTTATTTTCAATCAGGCACTTTCATTGACGAGGCAGTACGGTCATCAAAATAAAACCTGAAAATCATTGCAAAGGTGCTGGAACATTGGTAAAAAGCGGTACGTTGTTAAATAAATATTAAAGACTCAAACCAGAAGCCATAGAGTTTCGGTTGAAATACTCATTAAAAACAAAAACATCCGTGGGATGTGGAGGTAAAACCATGTTGTTCAGGGGCTCTTTCCTAGATTTGTCTCGTCAATTACTTCTGGCACTCGCGCTGATTTCATTTTCAATAGCGGCGTGGTCTCAGGAGGCACAAGAAGCACAAGCAGATGCAGTAGAAGAAGAGGAAGAAGAGGAAGAGGAGGAGGAAGATGCTGCCAATCTCGACCGGGTTGTCGTCACCGGCTCACGGCTCAAGCGAGAAACCTTCATCAGCATCACACCGCTGCAGATCATAACTTCACAGGGCTCACGTGAAGTGGGTCTGATTGATGCGGCCAACATTCTGCAGGGCACTCCCGCTGCTGGCGGACAGCAGATCGATCTGACCTTCTCCGGTTTCGTACTGGATAACGGCCCAGGCGCATCCACCGTTGACCTGCGCGGATTGGGCGCGAATCGCACTCTGGTCCTGTTGAACGGTCGTCGCCTGGCACCTTCCGGTGTTGAAGGCGCACCTGCAGCTCCTGACCTCAATTTGGTTCCGGCGTCGCTGGTTCAGCAATACGAATTGCTGCTCGACGGCGCGTCGTCCATCTACGGATCGGATGCGGTTGCGGGTGTAACCAACATCATCATGCGCAAAGACTTCGATGGCTGGGAATTTGGCGGCTTTTTGAATGAGCCGGATGAATCGGGCGGCAGAGCGACCACCGCCAGCATTATCTGGGGCGAAAATACAGACCGTGGCTTTATCGGCTTCGGCGCTGAATTTGATAAAGACGATGAAGTGCGGGTTGGCGATCGTGACATTTTCGGCGATTGCGACAAGCATCATGAAATCGATGAGAACGGCCAGATCCGCTCGCAGGAGCAGTTTTACCCCAATGCATACAACATGGAGTGGGATGAATGCCGTTTGGGCCTTCTGGCTGCCCGAGTCTCCGTTCCTTTCGCTGGCAGCATCTATGCAACGCCGGGAGTCAGCAACGGCGGCTGGCCCGGTTTCTCCGAATCCAATACATTTGGCTTTGGCGTAGACACTGACCAGAACGGCGTAGCAGACCTGACCTTCCGCGATTACGATTTGAATGGTAAACCTGCTGAAGAAAACCGCACTTTGTTCCCGGAAACTGAACGCGTGAGCATTATGGGCTACGGCGAGCACGCTTTTGAAGGTGAAATGAACAACACGATTTTCTTCGAAGCCAATTACAACAATCGGGAGGGTAGCGCCAATTCCGGTGCGGCACAGTTATTCCCAACTGTGCCAGCCAACAACCCCTACAATATCTGTAACCCCAGGGGTTTGAACGGAGTGGACTGCGGCCTGGCCTTCAATGCTTTAATGACCAACCCGGGTGTGGAGGCTGATTTTGCCGTGGCCTTTGCTGACCTCTGTGCCGCCAATGGCATTCCCCCCGAATTTTGCACGCCTGCCACTTTCGGACAACTGCGTAATCCATCTGGACCACGTTCCGTTCAGCCCATCGTCGCCGTCAACGGTGATCGCAATCTGACCGACTTCAGCATGGAACAATATCGCCTGGTGCTGGGTATGAAAGGTGATCTGCCAGGCATCGACTGGGGCTCACTGTCCAGCTGGGTATATGAAGTGTCTGGCAGCTATACCACCTCAGACGGTTCGTCACACCGTCCTGGTATCCGCAACGATCGCCTGACAGCCTCGCTGACCAACACGCGCATCGACTCCAATGGAAATATCGTTTGCAGCACCGCCACGGTTTACTGCGTGCCGGTCAACATGTTTGCGCCCAGCCTGTATCCGGTGGGTGTGGTACTGGGTGATTTTGCGACCCAGGCCGAGCGCGATTTCCTGTTTGATTCGCGCGATTTCACTACCAAGTATGACCAGACCATTTTCTCAGCCTATTTCAATGGCTTCCTGTTTGACCTGCCCGGTGGCACCGTCACAGGCGGCATCGGCCTTGAGTATCGGGATGACGAAATCAAATCCATTCCGGATGACGTCGCACGCGATGGCCTGTTCTTCGGCTTTTTCTCGGATGGCGGCGCAGTTGGCAGCAAGGCTACCCAGGAAGTATTCGGTGAAATCGAATTACCGCTGCTGGCCGGCGTCGCTTTTGCAGAGGAATTGATTGTCAACCTGTCTGCCCGCTATACCGATGATGAGTTCTACGGTAATGACACCACTTGGGCCGCCAAACTAGGATGGCGCCCGATTCAGAGCCTGTTGTTGCGCGGCACTGCCGGAACTTCCTTCCGTGCACCCAACGTGCGTGAAACCTTCCTGGAAGACCAAACCGGCTTCCTCAACCTGTTTGACCCCTGCGTAGTTCCGGAAGACGCCCGCAACCCCATCACCGGTGAGTATGATCCTGCTGGCGACAACCGTGAACCCCAAGTGTTGCAGAACTGCGTGAATTCAGGCGTGGATCCTACCAGTCTGGGCGCATCACCCGTGGTTTTCCCTAACTACAGCGTTGAAATCAATCGCGGTGGCTCTGATTTGCTGGATCCTGAAACATCAGAATCCTTTACCTATGGTTTTGCGTTTGAGCAGCCCTGGTTTACCGGCTTTGATCTGACCTTTGGCGCTACTTACTACGACATCGAAATTACCGACACGATTGTAGAACCCAGCGCTCAGTTCCTGGTGAATGATTGTTACAACGATGTGGAACTGGACAGCGCTTTCTGCCAGTTTATTGATCGTGGTGCCGATGACTTCCTGGACATCGTAAATGCCAAGTTCGTTAACCGTGACAAAGCCAATGCCGCCGGCTATGACATAAACGTCAACCTCGACACCGACTGGAATGTGGGCTCAACCCCGTTCCGCTTCAATGCTGAGCTGTTGCTGAACAAGCCGGAAGAGGTTTCTACGACCTTCGTTGATGATGACGGCAATTCTGACTTTGACGAAAGCTCCGGTGAGCTGGGCTTCCCGGATTGGAAAGGGCAGCTGGGTATGCGTCTTAATATCAATGATTGGCGCGTAAGCTGGGTTACCAACTATATTGGCGCCACTGACCAGGATCCAGCTTCTGTGGATGAATTCAGCGATGCATTCAACCTGTCTGACACCTGTCTGGGACCTCCGGTTGATGTGCTGTGCCGCGACTTTGCTGACACCGACGACTATTGGTTGCACTCGACCTCACTGTATTGGTACGGTGATACGCTGACGATCGGCGCCGGTATCCGCAACGTCTTCGATGAATCACCGCCTTTGGTAGACGGTACCGAATACCTTGCCCTGAACCGCATTCCTATCGGTTATGGTTATGACCTCAACGGCCGCGTTTACTTTTTCAATATCATCTGGAGACCCTAAGCTCAGGTTTACGCGAGTTGTTTTGTAGTTTGCCAGTCAAAATGAGCTCGCCGCAATTGCGGCGGGCTCTTTTTTTTTGAACCACTGCCAGATATAGAAGTCCGAATCGACCATGAATATGAAAATCAAGCTGAAAGCAGGAATGTTGGCACTATTTGCCAGTCTGGGTTTGTTATGGGGAGCCGCCACCGCCCATGCCGAACCTTACCCGCTCGAATACTGGGCCTTGCGCGATGTGGTCAGTAACGTCGCGGTATCGCCTGATGGCAAGTACGTGGCTTTATTGAAAATTTCTCATCGGGATGCCAATCCGGTCCTGGAAGTCTACGATGCTGCAGATTTCAGCAAGAAACCATTTACGCTGAATGCCGACCCCATGGAAATTACCAGCTTCGCGTTTGTCGGCGATGAAGATCTGCTGGTGACGTTCCGGCAAAAAGTGCGCGACAAGATCGATGGCTTCAACCAGGGTGTGTATGAGAACGAACTGGCTTTGCTGAACGTCAGTAAGCAGAAAATTGAAAAGATCAACGAGGTCAATCCAACGCTGGAAAACGTCCTGCCCAATGAACCTGACAAGGTCATTATTTCTTTCAATCCCGGTGGTGATTTGCTGTCGGATGTAAACCCGCTTTTCAGGCCACGCGCGTATTACAAGCTGGACCTCAAACGGGGTTCGAAAGAGCTTCTGCTGAATGGCAAGGTTTCGTTGGGCAACATCCAGTTCGATGGTAACGGCCAACCGTGGTACGCCCGTGGCTACGATCGTGGCAGCAGCGAACTGCTTTGGTATATCCGGCAACCTGGCTACTCCGAGTGGACTGAAGTTTACCGTCAGCACGAAGATGAATTTTTCGATTTCAGTGTTGAGGGGCTGATTCCTGGCAAACCGAATTTCGTTTATCTGCTGGCTCACAACGGCCGCGACAAGGTCGGCTTGTGGGAATTTGACTACGTCAATCGCCAGTTCGGCAATCTGCTATTTGCGCACGAGGATGTCGATGTAGCTGGTGTGCGTCGTCACAGCAATAGCTGGACTAACCCGGACACGATTGTGGGTGCGGCATTCAACACAGACACAACTCATATTGAATACTTCGATGAGACCGAAGCGGCCACCTATGCCCAATTGGAAGGTGTAATACCGGATGCTCATTACCTGCGCATCACCAGCCGTTCAGTTGATGGCAATACGCTGATTATTTACAACCTGGGTCCACGCGATCCTGGCACTTACTACCTGCTCAAGGACGGCAAATTACAGACCGTGGGCAGCAAACAGCCCTTGCTGAAGTCAGAAGCTCTGGCCGATGTGAGATACATCAATTACCAGGCCCGCGATGGCCGCAAGATCTATGGCTTCATCACGGTTCCCCAGGGTGAACCACCATTTCCACTGGTGGTGCTTCCGCATGGTGGTCCATTCGTATCTGAAACCATCATCTGGGATGAATGGGGCCAGATGCTGGCCAACAATGGCTTTCTGGTTTTCCAGCCACAGTATCGTGGTTCAAGAAATTACGGGCTGGACTATTACACCTCAGCCTTTCGCGAAAGCGGGCAGGGTGGCTATGCCATGCAGGACGACAAGGACGATGGAGCCCTGTTCCTGGTAGAGCAGGGTTTGGCTGTGCGCGACCGGATTGCCATGTTTGGCTGGTCTTATGGCGGATATGCCGCACTGGTGGCTGCATCACGCACACCTCAGATACACCAGTGTGTGATCGCCGGAGCTGCCGTTTCCGATCCGCTGATGCAGGTGTCGTATTACAGTGACATCATTCGCGGTGCCGCCGAAGTTGAGCAGATCAACATGTGGCGTGACAGCATTTCACCCATGAAAGAAGCC
>JANOGQ010000505.1:0-11346 GCA_031406105.1 Lysobacterales bacterium
ATGCTGCAGCAGGACCAGCCACAGGATTATGTGATTGCCACCGGTGAGCAGCGGTCGGTGCGCGATTTCGTCAATGCCAGCGCGCGAAACATGGGTCTGGAGCTGGAGTGGCAAGGCGAAGGAAGAGCCGAGCAAGCGGTACTGAGGACTTGCAATAATCAGCAGTTCAAGTGTCGAGCCGGTGATGTATTGGTGCGGATTGATCCACGCTACTTCCGTCCGGCGGAAGTGGAGACTCTGTTGGGTGATGCCTCCAAAGCCGAACGTGAGTTGGGCTGGAAACCAAAAACCAGTTTTGATGAACTGGTGCGTGAAATGGCGCTCGCGGACCTGAACCAGGCACAGGAAGAAGCGCTGGTCAGGCAGCATCGCTGCAAGCTCTGAGCTTGGCTGCAATGGTAGCTTCCCGCAAAGATTTGCCGCGTATATTCGTCGCCGGTCACAAGGGTATGGTGGGTGCTGCCCTGGTCCGGCAATTGGTGAAAGCAGGCCACTGTGAATTGCTGCTGCGTGATCGTGGCGAGCTGGACCTGATGCGTCAGCTTGAAGTTGAGCAGTTTTTTGCCGATGAGAAAGTTGACCAGGTTTATCTGGCGGCGGCCAGAGTGGGTGGTATCCAGGCCAACTATGATTTTCCGGCAGATTTCATCCGCGATAATCTGCTGATCCAGACGCATGTCATCGATGCCGCTTACCGCAGTGGTGTCAGCCGTTTGCTGTTTCTGGGCAGTTCCTGTATTTATCCGCGGCTGGCTGATCAACCCATGCGTGAAGATGCCTTGCTTACCGGCCCGCTGGAACCCACCAATGAAGCTTATGCCATTGCCAAAATCGCCGGACTGAAAATGTGTGAAGCTTACCGGCGCCAGTATGCCTGCGATTTCCGCAGTGTTATGCCGACCAATCTCTATGGCCCGAATGACAATTTTGATCTGGCAAGCAGCCATGTTTTGCCGGCCCTGCTGCATAAATTCTACCGGGCCGTGCAGAATGGTGCTGATGCGGTCGAAGTATGGGGCAGTGGTAATCCCCGTCGTGAATTTTTGCATGTGGATGATATGGCTGCCGCCTGCGTGGCGGTTATGGCAGTCAGCAGAGGCTCATTCGACACGCAGGTGCCCATCAGCAATGGCCACATCAATGTCGGCTGCGGGGAAGATGTCTCCATAGCCGAACTCGCGCAATTGATTGCCGATGTGGCAGGATTCAACGGGCAAATCTGCTTCGATCCATCGCGCCCTGATGGAACGCCACGTAAACTTCTGGATGTGGGTCTGATCCAGTCTATGGGTTGGCGGCCTGCCATTTCGCTGGCAAAGGGCCTGCGATCTACCTACGACTGGATGGTGTCCGAGTTGCAAGAGGTTTGATTTATCCGTGAGCAAGTCACTGCAAGATCAATTGTTAGCCCTGGGCCTGGCGAAAACCAAGGCGCCAAGAGCGCCACAACAGCCACCTGCCAGGCAGGCGGCTGCTGGTCAGCAAGCCGCTTTTGGGAAACCCTTCAGCGAACCCAAACTGGCAAGAAAGCCATCTGCCCGACCGGCCAGGCCCTTGCCCAAACCTGGCCCAAAGTCTGACTCCAGGCCTGACTCCAGGCTCGATGAGAACATTTCCCTTGAGCAGGCTTACCGCATACGGGAAACCGCAGAAAAGTCCGCCAAGCAACGCGCGCGCGAGCGCAAGCTTGAAGACGACCGAAACCGCGCTGAATTGAACCGGCAGATCCGACTGTCATAGACAAGGGGCGCCTGAACCTGCCCGATGCCGCAGAAGCTCGTTATTTCATGTACAAAGCCCGAATCCGCAAGGTGCATGTCAGCGCCGAACAATTGGCTGGCCTCAACAGCGGCAAGCTGGGTGTGGTTTACCTTGCAGGCGGCTATCACATTCTGGCCAGTGAGCAGATTGAGGAAGTGAAAAGACTTTCACCTGCACATGTGCCCGACTTATTGTCCGGTGGTGACGATGACCCGTTTGACGAAGCTGATTTTGCCGCCGATTCGGCCACCGATCCGGATAATGATGCAGCAACTGTGCCGGACAGCGCAGGCGAATCGCCCAACACTAGCTGATTTCACAAGTCTGGCAGGTTAGCCGGCAGAACACGCTGCAACTCGGCCACTGTAGTCTGTTTACGGATTGCATAATCTGCTAACTGATCCTGCTGGATCTGGCCCAGTACGAAGTATTTCGCTTCGGTATGGGCAAAGTAATAACCACTGACGCTGGCAGCTGGATACATGGCATAGCCATCGGTCAACTCAATGCCAATTTGCCGCTTGACATCCAGCAGTTGGAAAATCTTTTTCTTTTCACTGTGGTCGGGGCAGGCCGGATAGCCCGGAGCAGGGCGTATACCCTGGTATTTTTCAGTGATCAGGTCCTCGTTGCTCAAAGCCTCCGCCGGCGCATAGCCCCAATAGCGGGTGCGCACCCACTGATGTACTTTCTCAGCCAATGATTCTGCCAAACGATCCGCCAGGGCTTTCAGCAGTATGGATTGGTAATCGTCGTGGGCTGCTTCAAATTCGGCCAGCCTGGCTTCAATGCCCAGGCCTGCGGTTACTGCAAACATACCGATGTGATCCTCTGGGCCACTGCCTTGAGGTGCTATGTAATCTGCCAGGCAGGAGTTGAAGTGTCCTCCGGCTTTGGCCTTTTGCTGACGCAGGAAACTCAATGTGGCCAGGGCTTCATCAGGCTGATGGGGTTGAAACAGCATGACATCATCGCCGGCGGATTGCGCTGGAAAAAGCCCGAAGACGGCGGCGGCGGTGAGCCACTTTTCGGCCACGATACGCTGCAACATCTCCTGTGCATCCCTGAACAGATTGGTAGCTGCCTCGCCCACCACTTTGTCGTGCAGGATTTGCGGATAGCGGCCTGCAAGTTCCCAGGTTTGAAAGAACGGAGTCCAGTCTATGGTTTCAACCAGCTCAGCCAGGTCTATATCGGGCAATATCGTTATGCCAGGATTATTCGGCGGAGCAGGTATGCCAGCAGACCAGTCGATGGCCAGTTTGTTTTCCCTGGCTTGCGCCAAATTCAGCGGCGGCTCGCGCCGGCTGCCCTGAGCGCGACGTTCGCGCAGCAGTGCGAAATCCCGGCTGGTCTGCTGCAGTAATTCCTGCCGGCTGTCGGCCTGGCACAAAGCGCGGGCTACGCCAACCGCACGCGAAGCATCTTTAACCCAGACCACATTTGCGCTGTACTCCGGTTCAATACGCAGAGCAGTATGTACCGGCGAGGTAGTGGCACCCCCAATCATCAGTGGCAGCTGCATGCCACGTCGTTTCATTTCTGCTGCCACCTGACGCATTTCGTCCAGCGAGGGTGTAATCAGGCCGGAAAGGCCGATGATGTCGGCCTTCTCACGTATGGCGGCGTCGAGAATGTTGTCACCGGGAACCATGACACCCAGGTCAGTCACCCGGAAATTATTGCAGCGCAGAACCACGGCCACGATGTTTTTACCGATGTCGTGCACATCGCCTTTGACTGTGGCGACAAGCACATGCGCTTGTTGAACCGCGGGAGCGCCGGACATTTTCTTTTCGTGCTCGATATGCGGAATCAACACCGCCACGGCCTGCTTCATTACGCGCGCACTTTTTACCACCTGCGGCAGAAACATCTTGCCGGCACCGAACATATCGCCAACCAGGTTCATGCCGTCCATCAGCGGGCCTTCAATAACATCCAGCGCCCGCAGGCTGCCTTTGCGGGCTTCCTCGGTATCGGCTTCAATGTGTGAGGTAATGCCCTTGACCAGCGCATGTATCAGCCGTTCGTGAACAGAAGCTTCACGCCAGGCGGCTTCGTTGACTTCGCGATCCGCTCCACCCTGGAAGCGCTGGGCGATTTCCAGCAGCTTCTCGGTGGCGTCTTCACGCCGGTTCAGAATCACATCTTCCACGGCTTCGCGCAGCTTCTGGTCGATCTCGTCATAGACCTCAAGCTGGCCGGCATTGACGATGCCCATATCCATGCCTGCCCGTATGGCGTGGTAAAGGAATACTGCGTGTATGGCTTCACGCACGCGGTCCTGGCCGCGGAAGGAAAATGAAATGTTACTCACGCCACCGGATATCTTGGCGCCAGGGCATAATTGCTTGATCTGTCGAGTGGCTTCAATGAAATCCACACCGTAGTTGGCGTGCTCAGCAATGCCGGTAGCCACGGCGAATATATTCGGGTCAAAAATAATATCTTCGGGTGGAAAACCGACCTGTTCGGTCAGAATTTTCCAAGCCCGCTGGCATATAGCCACACGGCGTGCCAGTGTATCTGCCTGGCCCTTCTCATCGAAGGCCATAATGATGGCGGCTGCCCCGTAGCGCCTGACCAGCCTGGCCTGCTCAATAAATTTCTCCTCGCCCTCCTTCATACTGATGGAGTTGACGATGCCTTTGCCTTGCAGGCACCGCAGGCCTGCTTCGATCACTTCCCAGCGCGATGAGTCGATCATTACAGGCACACGGGATATGTCGGGTTCAGAGGCGATCAGCCTGAGAAAATGACTCATGGCTTCGGCGCCGTCCAAAAGCCCCTCATCCATGTTCACATCAATAATCTGCGCGCCGCTTTCGACCTGCTGGCGGGCGATTTCCAGTGCAGCAGCGTAATCGTCTTTTTCGATCAGTCGCCGGAAATGCGCCGAGCCGGTTACATTGGTGCGTTCACCTGCATTGACGAAATTCAGATCCGGACGCAGCACCAACGGCTCCAGCCCGGCCAGCCGACACCAGCGCTCAGGTGTGGGCATTTGCCGTACCGGCTTACCAGCCACTGCCTGCGCAATCGCATGAATGTGCTCAGGGCGGGTGCCACAGCAGCCACCGACGATATTCAACATGCCTTCCTCGGCAAATTGCCCCAGCAACTGCGACATATGCTCCGGGGTGTCGTCATAGTCGCCCAATTCATTGGGCAGGCCGGCATTGGGGTAGAGAATAATGGGGCAGTCGGCGATGCTGGACAGGTTGCGTATCCATGGCCGGATTTCCGTCGCGCCCAGGGCACAGTTCAGGCCTACTGCAAACGGTTGTGCGTGTCGGATGGAGTACCAGAAGGCTTCCACCGTCTGCCCGGACAGGGTGCGGCCACTGGCATCGATAATGGTGCCTGAGATAATGACCGGCAAGCGATAGCCCAGGCACATGAATGCCTCTTCAACACCAAACAGGGCGGCTTTGCAGTTCAGCGTATCGAAAACTGTTTCGATGATCAGCAGGTCGCAGCCGCCCTCAGCCAGGCCAATCGCAGCTTCTTCATAGGAGTCACTGAGCTGCTGGAAGCTGACGTTGCGGAATTCGGGGCGCAGCACATCCGGAGACAGTGATGCTGTGCGATTGGTCGGCCCCATGGCACCCATCACGTAACGGGGTCGGCCAGGGTCCTGCTGCTCGAATTCCCGCGCAGCAGCAACAGCAAGACGGGCACTCTCGAAGTTGATTTCGCGCGCCAGATGCGCCGTACCATAGTCCTGCTGCGAAATTTGCGTGGCATTGAAGGAATTGGTTTCCAGCAAGTCAGCGCCGGCCAGCAGGAAAGAGCGGTGAATCTCGCTGATCAGGTCAGGCTGCGTCAGGCTCAAGAGGTCATTGTTACCCTTAAGCAGGCTGGGATGATCGGCGAAATGCTGGCCGCGGAATTGTTCCTCGCTGAGCTGGTAGGTCTGGATCATGGTGCCCATGCCGCCATCAGTGAGCAGAATGCGTTCTTGCATTGCCGCCTGCAGCGCAGCCACACGTTGCGGATGCCTGAACGGCAAGGCCTGTTGGGTCAGCTTAGCCATGGAATCAGGTGGTATCAGTTGCGCTGCGCAGACAGGGTAAGAATGTCGAAATTCGGCGGGCGCTTTTCATGCGTGGTGATATCGCAATAGCCGACAGTCAGGCCATTTTGACGGGCCAGTTTCTGTAACTGCCCGGGCGTAAAACCCAGGTTGCTGTGGTTATAAGGTTCAACTGCCTTCTTGTGGCGGTGCCGGGCCAGTGTGACAAGCAGCAGCTTTCCGCCGATCCTCAGTACGCGGCTGGCTTCACTCAGTACTCTTTCCGGTTGATCGGTATAGGTCAAGGCATGCATCAGCAGCACCGTGTCAAATGCTCCATCCGCGAAAGGCAGCTGGTGCATATCACCGATCCTGAATTCGACATTGGCACGATTGGCCAGGCGCTTGCGTCCGGCTGCCGCCACTTTTTCGCTGATATCAATACAAACGACTTCGCTGGCCACAGGTGCCAGCAGTTCTGCCATCAGCCCGTCTCCTGATGCGACATCCAGCACTTTGCCTGGGTTGAGCAGCTTGACCAGGGAACGCGAGGTGGCTTCCCAGGTGCGGCCGGGTGAGTAATGCCGATCCATATCGCCGGCCACGCTGTCAGCCCAGGTAGTGCCACTGCGGGAGCGCAGTACCTGGGGAATACGGTGCATATCCTGTTGTACCAGGGGGTCTTCCGTGCTTTGTCGTAACACCGCCCAGAGTGCCTCCAGACTTCGGTCCTGAAATTTACCGGACATGCGGTAATAAACCGAAACACCTTCGCGGCGGTCGGCTACCAGTCCTGCTTCCTTCAGTTTGGCCAGGTGGGTGGAGACTCGCGGCTGGGCCAGCTGCAGGATGGCCGCCAGTTCTGCCACGCTGAGCTCCTCCTGCTCGAGGATCAGCAACAGACGTAGTCGTGTAGAATCTGCCAACAACCGACAGTGCAGCGAAGCACTCTGCAAATCTGTGCTGGCCAAGACCTTTGCGCCAGGTTTTGCGCCCATATATCTCTCTATCTTGATTCAAAGATATATGAAGCCTAGCGACTGTATGCCAAGAGGTCAATAGCCGCCACTGCCGGTTCTCGCCCTTAGTCCGCAGCAACACCAAGGGACAAGGCAATCGCAGGCGGCAGACCGTATAATTAAAAGCCCAATTGTGTGTCACCCAGGATTATCAACCATGCATTTTGAATTGACCGAAGAACAAGCCATGATCCAATCTGCGGCGAGAGATTTTGCCCAGGCGCAGATCGTGCCCATAGCTGCCCAATTTGATGCCAGCGGTGAATTTCCCAGTGCCACCATCAAGCAGATGGGGGCATTGGGATTGATGGGTGTAGAAACCCCGGAAGAGTATGGTGGTGCCGGGCTGGATGCGATCAGCTATGTGCTGGCCTTGTTGGAAATCAGCGCCGCAGATGCTGCCCACGGCACCATCATGTCGGTCAATAATTCACTGTATTCCCACGGTATCCTCAAGAACGGAACCGAAGATCAGAAACAGAAATTTCTGCGGCCCGTAGCTGCTGGGGAAGCCATAGGTGCCTATGCGCTGACAGAACCCCAATCCGGTTCGGACTCTGCCAATATGCGCACTCGCGCAGAGCGTTCGAAGGATGGTTCCAGCTACCGCATCAACGGCAAGAAATCCTGGATCACTTCCGGTCCGGTTGCTGATTTTTTAGTCTTGTTTGCCCTCACCGATCCCGCCTTGGGCAGCAAAGGAATTTCTGCCTTTCTGATCGATACCCGCCTTCATGGGTTCAGGCGCGGCAAGGTTGAACCCAAACTGGGTATCCGTGCCTCGGCTACCTGCGAAATCGAGTTTGAAGATTACGTTTGCCCTGCGGAAAATCTGCTGGGCAAAGAAGGGCAGGGTTTTAGCCTGGCGATGGGCGTGTTGGATGCGGGACGTATTGGCATTGCCGCGCAAGCTGTTGGAATTGGGCAGGCCGCTTACGAAGCCAGTGTGGCCTGGGTGCAGGAACGCAAAGCCTTCGGCCAGGAAATTGGCAGTTTCCAGATGCTGCAGTCCAAGATTGCTGACATGAAGATACGCCTCGAATCAGCCCGGCTGCTGACTCTGAAAGCTGCCTGGACCAAGCAGCGCGCCAGTGCTACCGGAGCGCGTTACACACTGGAAGGCAGTATGGCCAAGTTGTATGCCTCCGAAGCAGCCATGTGGATTGCTCATCAGGCTGTGCAGATACATGGCGGCATGGGCTTCAGCAAGGAAATGCCCATTGAACGCTATTTCCGCGATGCCAAAATCACGGAAATCTATGAAGGCACCAGCGAAATCCAGCGGCTGGTGATCAGTCGTCTGGAAACCGGCCTCAGATAAGGTAAAACGCTACATGAACGAGCACTCAGAACAAACCAAACGGAGCTTGCTGGAGCAGGTGGCCGCGGCGCTGAACAGCCGTCTCGGCCCAGCGATGGTCGACCTGGGCAAGCTGTACATGGAGTATTACTTTCGTCGCGTACCGATGGCTGAGCTGGCCACCCATAACGCAGAAGTGCTGGCGGACATGCTGGTTTCACAACTCAGGTTCATGGCCAAACGGCCCCTGGGTGCATCCTTGTTGCGTGTCTACAATCCCACCGTGGCCAGTCATGGCTGGGAAAGCAGGAACAGCGTTGTGGAGATGGTCAACGATGACAAGCCCTTCCTGGTCGACAGTGCAACCCTGGCGCTTGCCGAAATGGGCCTTGATGTCAGGCTTATCATTCACCCGGTGATCAGAGTGCGCCGTGGCAAGGGGGGCAAATTACTGGCCATTGAGGGGCGTGAAAATACTTCAGCTGCTGCCGAATCGATCATACAGATCCAGTTCAACCACCAGAGTTCTGCCGAGGCTCTGCAAGGTATACAAAACAGGCTGGCTGCTGCAATCCGGGACGTCGAGCGGGCAGTCCGTGATTTTTCACTCATGATCAAGGTAGCGCAGGAAACTTCAGATCTCATACCCCAATGGGCACCCCAAGCAAATTCTGAGGTGTTGTCCGAAAGCCAGGACTTCATGAACTGGCTGATTGACAACCATTTCATATTCCTTGGCGTGCGGGACTATGAGGTTGTTAAAGATGGCAGCAAATATCGGATGCAAATTGTCCCCGGCAGCGGCTTCGGTATATTGGAAGAGCTTGCCGAAACCACCTATACCAGGCCGCTGAGCAGCTTTGCCGAATATGCCCGTACCCGCAGTTCCAGTACTCCGCTGATTATTACCAAAACCAATTCCCGCTCTACCGTGCACCGGGTGGGTTACATGGATTACGTCGGTGTGCTGAGTTACGACAAGCGCGGACGCATTGTTGGCGAGCGACGTTTCCTGGGTTTGTTCACTTCCAGTGCATACAGCCTGAGCGTTAGGGAAACTCCTTTGGTCCGTGGCCGGGTCAAGCAGGTGGTAGAGCAGCTCAATCTCACCCCCGGCAGTCATGCCTGGAAAACCCTGATACATATTCTTGAAAACCTGCCCAGGGATGAGCTGTTTCAGGCCAATGCCCATGATCTGGCGGAAATTGCTGAGGGCGTATTGAATCTGCAGGAGCGACGCCGGGTGCGTCTGTTCCTGCGGCGCGAGCAGTACGGGCGGTTCTATTCCTGCCTGGTCTACATTCCGCGTGAGCGCTTCAACACTGAAAATCGCGAGAAAATTCAGGCCATACTCAAGCGGGCTCTGAAAGGTATGAGGCTGGACTATGTAGTTAACGTTTCAGAATCCGCGCTGGCGCGTTTACACGTCATAGTCAGGCCGCATCCGGATGCTGTGCCGATTCCGGATGTGGCACTGCTGCAGCAGAAGATTGTTGACGCGGTTCGTTCCTGGACCGATGAGCTGACCAGCATACTGGTGCAACAGCATGGCGAGGAGCACGGACTCATTCTTGCCAATCGCTTCTGCCCGGCGTTTCCTGAAGCCTACAAGGAAGATGTTTCTCCCTGGATTGCTGCCTTTGATGTGGAGCATGCAGCTGCCGTGGATGGCGGTGAAGACCTGCGCATGAGCCTGTATCGGCCGCGCAAGCAGCGCGGCGGCATGATTCGCTTCAAACTGTTTCGACAACACCAGCCCATAGCCTTGTCGGAAGTGCTGCCGATGCTCGAAAACCTTGGGCTCAGCATCGTCAGTGAAAGACCTTACGAGCTGAAATTCGACGACGATGAACGCCTGTGGATACAGGATTTTGACATGATTCCGGTGGTCAGCCGGGAATTGAACCTGGAGTCGATCCGCACACTCTTTCAGGAAGCGTTTTCCAAGGCCATTCGCGGTGAGGTAGACAGCGATCAATTCAATCAACTGATCATTGCTGCTGAACTGGACTGGCGGCAAGTCAAAGTCATTCGTGCTTATTGCAAGTATTTGCTGCAGATTGGCACGCCGTTCTCACAAAGTTACATGGCAGAAACCCTGGCCAAGTTTCCGGCCATCAGCCGCTTGCTGGTGGAGATGTTTGAGGCCATGTTCGATCCGCAGCGGCAGGAAGAATCAGACTATCGCCGCCAGCAGTCTGTGCGCCACCTCAGCCACAGCATGACAAACCTGCTGCATGATCCGCTCAGCCAGGATGAGGTATTTCTTGAGTGCCTGGATGAGGCCTATACAGCACGCCAGAACGGTGACCGCGAATCCCAGGTAAAGGCCTTACGCAGCAGTTTCCAGCGGTCACTGGCTTCGGTATCCAGCCTGGACGAAGATCGCATTCTGTATTCTTTTTACGATGTGGTCAGGGCCACTCTTCGTACCAGCTATTTCCGTCGTGACGAAAGCGGTGAAATTACCGATTACATCAGTTTCAAACTGGATTCGGGCAAGGTTGCGGATATGCCTTTGCCCCGGCCTTATCGGGAAATCTGGGTCTATTCACCTCGCTTTGAAGGCATCCATTTACGCGGTGGCAAAATCGCCCGAGGTGGCTTGCGATGGTCGGATCGGCGGGAGGATTTTCGCACTGAAGTGTTGGGCCTGATGAAAGCCCAGAACGTCAAGAACACCATAATTGTGCCACTGGGTGCCAAGGGTGGTTTTGTGCTGAAACGCCCTCCGACCCAAGGGGGACGGGATGCCATTTTGCAAGAGGGTATTTATTGTTATAAAAGGTTTATCAATGCTTTACTGGATATAACTGATAATTTAAGTGAGGACAGAGTTCTGCACCCTGATAATGTAGTCAGGCGCGATGAGGCCGATCCCTACCTGGTAGTCGCGGCTGACAAGGGCACTGCAACTTTTTCCGACACCGCCAATGCAATTTCACTGGAACGGGGCTTCTGGCTGGGGGACGCTTTTGCTTCCGGTGGTTCGGTGGGTTACGACCACAAGGCTATGGGTATTCCCGCCAAGGGCGCCTGGGAAGGCGTGAAGCGGCATTTTCGTGAACTGGGGATGGATATCCAGAGACAGCCCTTCAGCGTAGTAGGCATAGGCGACATGAGTGGCGATGTTTTCGGCAATGGCATGCTGCTGTCGAAAAAGATCTGCCTGAAGGCTGCCTTCAACCACCAGCATATTTTTCTGGACCCTGATCCCGATCCCAAGACCAGTTTCAGCCGAAGGTGCC
>JANOGQ010000518.1:0-2261 GCA_031406105.1 Lysobacterales bacterium
GAAATAGCCTTTGCCGCGCACAAATTCATCAACGTGCATAGTGGGGGTTCCATCCGGGGCTGCTTCGTTACAGGGCCACTGGATACTGCCCAGCCGGTCGAGCTTTTCATAGCTCACTCCGGTAAAAGTGGGGGTGAGCCGTGCGATCTCATCCATGATTTCGGAGGGATGCGAGTAATTCATCGGATAACCCATGGCATTGCTGAGTAATTGCGTCACCTCCCAGTCGGCATAGCCGGGCAGCGGCTCAATGGCTTTGCGCACCGGCGAAATGCGCCGCTCAGCATTGGTAAAAGTGCCGTCTTTTTCCAGGAAGGAAGTACCCGGCAGGAATACATGGGCAAAACGCGCGGTTTCATTGAGGAATATGTCCTGCACGATCAGGCAATCCAGCGAACGCAGGGCATGTTCCACGTGCTGGGTATTCGGATCTGACTGGGCCACATCTTCACCCTGACAATACAAGCCTCTGAAGCGGCCACTGATAGATGCATCAAACATGTTGGGAATGCGCAGGCCCGGCTCGGATTGCAGGCTGACTTTCCATTCGCCTTCAAACAGCGCTCGCACACCCGGATCTGATACATGGCGATAACCCGGCAACTCGTGCGGGAAAGAACCCATGTCACAGGAACCCTGCACATTGTTCTGGCCGCGCAGGGGATTCACTCCCACACCTTCACGGCCCAGGTTTCCGGTCAGCATTGCCAGATTGGCAATACCCATCACTGTGGTCGAACCCTGGCTGTGTTCCGATACTCCGAGTCCGTAGTAAATGGCTGAATTCGGGCCTCCAGCAAACAGGCGCGCTGCTGCGCGCAGTTCACTGGCAGGAATTCCCGTAACCCGTTCGGTAATTTCCGGCGAGTTTTCCTCACGCAGAATGAACTTGCGCCATTGTTGATAGGCCGGGTCTTCACAGCGCTGGGCAATGTAGTCCTTGGCTTCCAGCCCTTCGCTGACAATCACATGCGCCATTGCGTTGATGAAGGCCACATTGCCACCCGGTTTCAGCGACAGGTGATGGGTGGCTTTTACATGAGCACCCGAGACCAGCTCAATGCGGCGCGGATCAACCACGATGAGTTTCGCTCCTTCGCGCAATCGGCGTTTCAAACGCGAAGCAAAAACCGGATGTGCATCGGTGGGATTGGCTCCCATCACCATGATCACATCCGAATGTGCAACAGAATTGAAGGCCTGCGTACCGGCCGACTCACCCAAGGTGGTCTTGAGCCCGTAACCGGTAGGCGAATGACAAACCCGCGCGCAGGTATCGACGTTATTGTTACCAAACGCTGCCCGTACCATTTTCTGTACCAGATAGGTTTCTTCGTTGGTGCAACGCGATGAGGTAATACCACCTATGCTGTCGGGGCCATAGTGTTCCTGGATAGAACGCAATCGTTCCGCGGCAAAGTGCACAGCTCTCTCCCAGCTGACTTCCTGCCAGGGGTCATTGATGTTGTCACGTATCATCGGCTTGGTAATACGATCGGCGTGGGTAGCATAGCCGAAGGCAAAGCGGCCCTTGATGCAGGCATGACCCTCATTGGCATGGCCCTCCTTGTTGGGGGTCATACGTACCACGGTATCCTTGCCGCTGGCATCGGCTTTGATCTCAGCGTGGAATGAGCAGCCCACCCCACAGTAGGCACAGGTGGTAGTAACTTGGCGCTCGGGCATTCCCAGCTCGAGTATCGACTTTTCGGTCAAAGCGGTGGTGGGACAGGCATTCACGCAGGCGCCACAGGATACGCACTCGGAATCCATGAAATCCTGGCTCTGTCCGGCAGTAATCCTGGATTCAAAACCTCGTCCGTCCACGGTCAGTGCGAACGTACCCTGGATATCATCGCAAGCCCGCACGCAGCGATAGCAAACAATGCAACTGGCAGGATCAAAGGTGAAATAAGGATTGGATTCATCTTTGGCTGCAGCGAGATGATTATCGCCCGCTACACCGTAACGGATTACGCTCACTCCCAGGCTGGCAGCAAGCTCATGCAATTCGCAGGCCCCCTCGGGCTGGCAATCGGCAGGGTGATCGGAAAGATACAGCTCGACCACATTACGCCGCAGCCGCTGCAGTTTTTCGGACTGGGTTGTGACTACCATGCCAGCTTCTGCCGGCGTGGTACAGGAAGCGGGATAACCGCGCCGTCCCTCAATTTCCACCAGGCAGACCCGACAGGACCCAAAGGCATCCAGGCTGTCGGTAGCGCACAGTTTGGGCACACTTCGGCCTGCTTCTGCAGCAG
>JANOGQ010000561.1:0-1744 GCA_031406105.1 Lysobacterales bacterium
AGCTTCTGGTGCTGGCTCAGGTCCAATTCCAGAAACAATTCGGCCGGGCCGAACTTTTCCAGCAGGAGATCGGGCAGGTCTTCCAACTCTCTGCCCTCGGCGAGATATAGGTAGGTGTAGGCATGGCTGTTGGATCGGTAAATGCTGCAGTTCATGAGATAAACGCCTTGGTCGTGCCACTGAGCAATTATAAAACTGAAACCATCAAAAGGCAGCAGACATAACGCTGATGTTCTATGCTAAAAGCTGATCTGGGTTTGTTATTTTGGGAAGTATTTGCAGAATGCGGGTATTTCTCGCATGCCCATCTGCTGAGTTGAGGAGGAAAAATGAAATTCGTGATCGTATGTTTGTTGTTCCTGAGCGCAATGCTGCTGGGTTGTTCAGCACAAGGCCCAAACCCTCCGATGACGGTATTCTCAAGGGATGTCGCAGCTATCCAATATGGCGTCGTGTTACAACCAACAGCTAATAAATTGATGGTCAGAACTGCGCCCAAAGGCTGGGAGAGGAATGGCAAAAAAGACGGGTATGTGGGTTTCGCCAAGGGTGAATCGGGTTTGCTGACTTTCGGGCTGAAGGGAGAGGATGTTGGTAGCTACTGTCCTTTCAATACGGATGGAACTGCCGATTGGGTAATTACCAAGATTGAACTCAGCGCCACCGGCGACCCGGTAACGGAAAAGGGCACAAATTTCGGGAGAGACCAGTCTGCATACCCATGGTTGAAGGAAGCTTTTCCGGGAGTCGATTTATCAAACGGCCGGGTCTTTCCCGCGATAGGCAAAAATCCGGAAGACAAAAATGAAGGTAGGGGTTCCGTAACCATTTTCAGTGCCAACGAACAAGCAGGGGACACATTTACTTATTATCAAGTCACCGCAACCAGGTGTTCAAGCGGTGCCACTGTCGAAACCGACCCGGGGATTCGCAATGGCGGAAGGTAATCGCGATTAAGTAACAGCTTCTGCAGTATAGTGTGGCGCGATGGAAACTCCGCGCTATAAGGCATTTATCAGCTACAGCCACCGCGACGAATCCTGGGCCCGGTGGTTGCAGCATGCCCTGGAAAGCTACCGTGTTCCGAAGCGTCTGGCTGGACAGCCAGGCGCTTTCGGCCCGATCCCGGCTCGCCTCAACCCGGTTTTTCGTGATCGGGAAGACCTCTCTTCTGCCTCCGACCTGAGCAGCCAGATCAAGCAGGAGTTAAGTCACTCTGCAACGCTGATTGTGATTTGCTCACCGACAGCAGCCAGCTCGCAATGGGTTAATGAAGAAATTCGATACTTCCGGCAGTTGCCGCAAGGTGATCGAATTTTCGCTCTGATCGTAGACGGTGACCCCCAGTCCGCCAGCCCCAACGAAGCCTGTTTCCCGGCAGCCATGGTAAAAATGCCGGATGGCAGCGCCAAAGAACCGCTGGCAGCGGATGCGCGCAAGTACGCCGATGGCAAGCGCCTCGCATTCCTGAAAATCGTGGCTGGCATGCTGGGAATCCGTCTGGACGAACTCCGCCGCCGTGATGCCCAGCACAGGGCACGTAAGCGCCTTGGCTATTCACTGGTCAGTCTGGCACTGGCAACAGTAATGGGCTGGCTGGTGTATTCCGAATCGACAACCCGGGCGTCAGCCCAGGTGCAACGGGCGAATACCGAAGAGTTGCTCGGTTTCATGCTGGGTGATTTGAAACGACTGGCGCCCATAGAAGGTCTGTGATATCGAGGGCCTTGCCTTGCGGGACGCC
>JANOGQ010000569.1:0-3525 GCA_031406105.1 Lysobacterales bacterium
TTTCAGAAGTTCGGCATCTAAAAAATAGTCGGCAACGGTGTGTGGGCTTAGGAAATAGGCTGTTTCCAAGGAACTCTTGAGCGCACCTTCAAATTCAGTGCTACCCACCTCAGAAGTCCACATGGGGTTGGTGTCCTGTCCGCCGCTGACACTGCCAACAGCAACTTTCCCGGTAAGAAAATTGTTAGCTGAATACTGCGACCGTTCTGAGGCCGGGACATCCATAGCATCTCGAGTAGCTGGTGTCGCACAGGCAGTCACATATAAGGATATTAAACTGACACATAGCAATCGAGATGCCGTCATGGAGAGACCCCCTGCTTCTACGCTTTTTGTTAGTTTTAATACAACGTGGCACATAAACACGCCGGCTGTTCGACTAAGTATTACTCCACATTTTCCCAAATTGGTAGCAATTTTTATAGAAGCGTAAGTTTCTGCACAATCTTTGAATGTTCTAATATGCACTTCAAATCATCAGCTTGGTTCTACCCCGATTTCCCGGACACCTCATTAAGAGTGGATAATCTACCACTAAGAAGAGGTGAAATATGTCTAGAAGAAAGTACAGTCCTGAATACAAACAGGAAGCAGCAGCGCTGGTTCAACAATCCGATATTTCGATTTCTGAGATAGCCCGCAATTTGGGTATCAACGACACCATGTTGCGGCGTTGGGTTAAAGAACATGCAGACCCTGGTAGAAGGTCGTTTCCAGGGCATGGAAAGCCCCGGGATGAAGAAGTTGCCCGACTTAAAAAGGAGCTTCTGCAGGTCAAGAAGGAACGGGATTTTTTAAAAGAAGCGGCAGCGTACTTCGCCAAGGAATCACAGTGAGATTCCAGATGATTGAACGCTGCCGCGAAGCCTTTCAGGTTTCGATGATGTGCCGATTGCTGAAAGTCTCCAGCAGTGGCTACTACGAGTGGCGTGTCAGAGCGCCGAGTGGTCGTCAGCAGGACAACGCCCGATTACTGCGAAAGATCCGCCATCATCATGCTCAAAGTGACCGGGTGTTTGGTAGCCCCAAGATCTGGGAAGAGCTGCGCTATGACGGAGAAACCTGCAGCTTGAACCGTGTGGCCAGGCTGATGCAGCGTCATGCGATTGCAGGCATTCCGGCAGCAAAACAATGGCGCAGCAAGAAGCCCGGCAATCGCCCGGATACGGTGACTAACCATCTGCAGAGGGATTTTTCTGCTACTGACACCAATCGCAAGTGGGTGACGGACATCACCTATGTCAGAACCGGTGAAGGCTGGTTGTACCTGGTCATCGTGCTGGACCTGGATCACGGGCTGGTGGTGGGCTGGTCGATGAGCCACCGAATGGACAGGCAACTGGTGATCCAGGCCGTGTTGATGGCGTTATGGCAAAAGCCCCGGAAAGATACCGTCATTCTGCACTCTGACCGTGGCTCACAATTTACCAGCCACGAGTACCAACAGTTTTTGAGTGGCCATAACATCATCTGCAGCATGAGCGCGGTGGGCAGTTGCTATGACAATGCTTCAGCTGAAAGCTTTTTTGGTTTGCTGAAACGTGAAAGAGTCAATCGCCGACGCTATGCAACCCGTGCCGAGGCAAGGGCCGATGTGTTCGATTACATTGAACGATTCTACAATCCGAGAAAAAGACGTACGCTAGTGAATACTTATCAGGCCGCTCTTAACTGAGTGTCCGGAGAATCGGGGTAGAACCATTCCTCTAAGAGATGAAGTAATCAAAATCAGACTATCACTTACCTAATGGAAAGTAACGAACCCCAGCCATGCTGAATTGGAGCTACTCTATACGTGACTGTTTCCTGCCCAGCACATCCAGGGGTAGTAGGACCTACCGAATGCCCAAAAAAAATATACGCAACGAACGCATAAGCCTTTCTCCATCGTTTTAGAATCGAGGCCGGGGGTGGCTGCCCGAAGGCGATTGCCGGAAGATTCGCAAGAAAGCCGGGGGGTATTAATGGGGGTATATCTAGATTCGTACCAGCCCAAAACGACCAGTATCAATAGGTTAGGTGGGTTGTCCACATTTGCGTAACTATTAGTGCATATGCGGCAATCTATGAGCGGGGCAGGGCGCTTCTAACGGGGGTTTGGTGGGAACACAGGCGGGTACAGGCTTTCGGCATCAGCCAAATCCATGAAGGACAAGGGGTGTAGAGCCAAGTTTGGCGGATATATACACCCGCTTGCCCCGGCGTTTTGAATGAAGTGTTTTTCAAGAATGGCTTTGAGGGCGAGGCTCCCTAGAACTCATTAACCCTTTTCCCCACCCGGCGATGCCACCTCGCTTGAAATACTGGACGGCCTGAAATCGATCTCAAGCGTGTTGACTGGCATTCAATATTGATCCAGTCAGGGCAGATATTTGCACGATGACCTGACCCACCGAGAGACTAAACATCCACAAATAGATCAACCGGATTACCATCTGTTTGGTGGTACATTTTTTAATGCAAAATGTGGTTCAGATTTTGGCTCAAATCAACACTTTCCACTTGCAGTCAATTTCTTGCAATATAGGTGCAATGCCACCTATGCTGGGCGTGAATATATTTACTGAGCCTTTGAAACAGTGCGGCAACCAAAATGCACTTCAAGTGGGTTCGTGTCCCTGTAACTTTCGGAACAGAAACAATTCTCCGCGTATCTATGAATCCCTTGCATATTGAAACACCGCTTTTTGAGTCCCGTGCGCTCAGCCTCAGGGCAGGCCGGGCTGTCTGGCTGAAAGTCGAAGCATTACAGCCGCCCGGTTCGTTCAAGATACGGGGGATTGGATATGCCTGCCAGGAATACGCCAGAGGTGGCGCCAAGCGGTTCATTTCCTCGTCCGGTGGAAACGCAGGTATTGCCGTGGCCTATGCGGGTCGCCATCTGTCCGTGCCGGTGGTGGTGGTTGTTCCGCAGACCACCACCGAGCGGGCCAAGGATCTGATTCGGCAAGAGGGCGCCGAAGTGATGGTGCATGGAGCATCGTGGCGCGAGGCAAACGCACTGGCAATGTCGATGGTTACGGACGCTGACGCATTCCTGCACCCCTTCGATAACCCGCTCATCTGGCATGGACACTCAAGCCTTGTCGACGAAGTCGTTCTATCAGGCCTCAGGCCCGAAGCGGTAGTTCTGTCTGTCGGTGGCGGCGGCGGTGCCGCCGGGTCCGCCGGACGCCTGGACGTCGGATCGAGTGCGCCGCACGAGCCTGCCCCCGAGCGGTCTGCGACACATTTCGACGTTTCCACCTCCGCAATCCGTGCCGGCGACGCCTCGGGCCGCGCGGGCTGACGAGGGGGTCCAGGGCGATGCCCTGAATCTCGTGTCACGAAGTTCACGATCGAATCCCGCGGTCGATCTGGCGAGCGAGATCGCCGAGAGGTTTGCCCTCGGTGATTTCAGCGGGGCGCTGAGAGCGGCGGAGTTCTTGCTCGGGCAGGATCCCACCGACGAGCTCGCGCGGCACTATGAGCACGTCAGCCGAGATCGCCTAGAAAGCATGTATTTATCAAAGCTTACGGCATTGG
>JANOGQ010000577.1:0-4907 GCA_031406105.1 Lysobacterales bacterium
GCAGCAGCAAATCAAAGTCGATCGCGCTGCCGGCGCCATTCCCTTTTGCGTGATCGGTACCGCTGGCACCATCAATACCGGCGCCATCGACGATCTGCAGGCGCTGGCTGAGATATGCCAGCGGGAAAAACTGTGGTTCCATGTCGATGGTGCTATCGGTGCCGTGGCCGTATTGGCCGACAATGTGCGAGAGCAACTCAAGGGCATAGAGCGCGCCGATTCCATCGCGCTGGACCTGCACAAGTGGATGCACATTCCTTTTGAAGCCGGTTGCGTGTTGGTGCGCAATGAGTCCGCCCATCGTCAGGCCTTCAGTCTCACCCCGGAATACCTGGCGCGTGAAGTCGAAGCCAAGGGCCTGGCTTCGGGCGCATTTTGGTTCAGTGATTATGGCCTGCAGTTGACTCGCTCGTTTCGTGCCCTGAAAGTTTGGATGTCGATCAAGGAGCATGGCCTGGATCGTTTTGGCCGCATGATGGCGCGCAATGTCGAACAGGCTCATTACCTGGGTGAGTTGATCAAGCAGGAAGTGCAACTGGAATTGTGTGCGCCGATAGGCCTGGACATCGTTTGCTTCCGCTTCAATCCCGGCGGATTGAACCACGAACGCCTGGAGCGGCTGAATCGCGACATCCTGGCCGAGCTGCATGAGCAGGGAATCGCTGCGCCTTCCTACACCACATTGAAGGGCGTGTATTGCCTGCGCGTGGCCATCGCCAACCACCGCAGCCGCAAAGAAGATTTTGACCTGCTGATACGCGAAACTTTACGGCTTGGCCGCGAACTGGATGCAAAGGTATGAACCCGATTACCGTCAGCGAGCTGACCATCTATCCCGTTAAATCATTGCGCGGCAACAGCCTGCAGCAGAGCCTGCTGACCAGCGAAGGCCTGCAACACGACCGGCGCTGGATGGTGGTTCGCGATGATGGCCGTTTTGTAACCCAGCGCGACTGGCCGACTCTGGCGCTGATCGAAACGGCCATGGAAGAAGACGGCGTGGTGCTGTCACGAGCAGGCCATGGAAATCACAAGCTGCTGTTCGATGCAGCGCCGGGCGAATCCATAAGCAGCAAAGTCTGGAATGATTCTGTAGAAACCAGCGACGAAGGGGATGCCGCGTCTGCCTGGCTGAGCGCAGCCTGCGGCAGCAAATTTTCTTTGCGGCTGGTACGCATGGCGCCGGGATTCACACGCAGCCACAGCAACACAGATCGCTTCGGCAAGGAAAACGCTACGAAGTTTGCTGACGCATCGCCCTACCTGCTGGCCAATCAGGATTCGCTGGCTAGCTTGAATGCGGAGTTGCAGGCCCGCGGCCACCAGCCTGTGCCGATGAACCGCTTCCGCGCCAATATCGTGGTGCAGGGGCTGCCGCCATTTTCAGAGCGCAACACTGAATTTCTGTACGGCGAAAACTATGCCTTTGCTTTGCGCGAAGCCTGCGAGCGCTGCGTGGTGCCGACCATAGATCAGCACACTGCCAGCAAAGATCCACAACAGGAGCCTTTCAAAACACTGACCGACATCAATCCCATGCCAGGCAAACGGACACCTGCTTTTGCCGAAAACAGCGTGTTGCTCAGGGGTGCCGGGCAGTTGATCAGCGTGGGAGATGTGCTGCGGCCAGCTTTTTAGCATCAGTGCAGCGGTGGGCTGAAATTGGTGGCAAATGCACAAAGCTCTGGCGATTGAAATTAAGGTATGAATGTCACAATCCGCAGCTTAGTTCTGCGAATCAGGCGGCTCTTCAGCTTTGTTGTCCTTGCCAAAAATCTTGCCCAGCGAGTCGCCCACCTGCTCGCCCAGATCACCAGCAGCTTTACGGGCCTGCGCTTCCAACAAAGCCATTGCGGCTTCGGAACTCAGCTCACGCAACACTTCTTTAGCGATCTGGTTGGCCAGCTCAGTGGGTGTGCCCTGCAGGTCAGTCATCTCGATGCTCTCCACTTGCAGATCGGTGTAACGATCCAGCGAGGTGGATTCAAATCCGGCGCGTGCGCCGTCGATACGGAACTGCCGTATGACAATTTCTGGCTCGGGCTTTGTCGGATCAGCGGGGGGCAGTACTGATTCACCTGCCTCCAGAGCATCCAGCATCTGCTGAAAATTGGTGGTACCCCCCAGTTCTTCAACCAGGAACTCCGGATTATTGATGATCACCCGTTTGAGTTCCCGATTTTCGTAATCAACCGAGGCTTCCACTTCGCTGAATCGCATGGCATAGGGGTTTTTGTAGCCGGGCGGGTTGGCAACTGAGATCTCGCGCACACTTAAAGTGCCTTTGCGCAAATCGGTTTCAACTCCACCCACCTCAACATGATTACCCAGCGATGTGGTGGCAACCCGCTCCAGCTGGCTTTCAATCATGCTATCCATCCGGACATTGACGAAATACCAGGCAGCCCCGGCACCCAGCAGCATGACCAAACCCAGGGTCATGAATAATTTACGCATGCTTGTAATTCTCCTGCAGCAGCCTGCCTCATCCGGCATTGTGGGCCGTATGAAAATCAGCCCATAAATCACTTGATTCTATCATCTGCTGCGTGAACTATCGTTTTGTGGTTTGGACAAACCTGCAGGCAGCGCGGCAAGGTACAATAACCGCAGTCTCCATATGCCCGCAGATTTTTGCCCAGTGGCCTGTTACAGGCCACCAGGACCAGGAAACAGGATGAGCAAACCCAGACCACAAACCACTCACTTCGGTTACCAGGAGGTACCGCTGGCCGCCAAGACCGGCATGGTGGGTGAAGTGTTCACATCGGTGGCAAGCAAATATGACCTGATGAACGACTTCATGTCGCTGGGCATACATCGCCTGTGGAAGCGTGATTTCATGGCCAACAGCGGCATTCGTGCCGGAGATAGGGTGTTGGACCTGGCGGGTGGCACTGGCGATATCAGCCGCCTTGCCCATCAGCGTGTGGGCTCAAATGGACAGGTCGTACTCACCGATATCAACCCCGATATGCTGGCCATAGGCCGCAGCCGCCTCGAAGACGATGGTATTGCCGGCAACGTCGCTTATGGCCTGGTGAATGCCGAACAATTGCCTTTCGCCAGCCGCAGTTTCGATGCCGTCACCATCGCCTTCGGTTTGCGTAATGTGACCGACCAGAATGCTGCCCTGCGGGAAATGTTCCGGGTATTGCGGCCCGGAGGGCGGGTGCTGATTCTGGAGTTTTCCCGCGTGCGGGAAGAACACCTGGCAAAACTTTACGAACGCTATTCTTTTGGTGTGTTGCCCGTGCTGGGCCGGCTGATTGCAAATGATGCCGATAGTTATCGCTACCTGGCCGAAAGTATCCGCAAGCATCCGGCACAGGAAGAGCTGGCTGAAATGATGCGCACTGCAGGATTCGAGCAGGTGCGTTTTCGTGACCTGACTGGCGGTATTGTTGCCATTCACACCGGCCTGCACGTCTGATATGTCCTCCATCCCTGAGCGCAGCTACCGCACACCCCTGCCCGGCTTGCTGGCCACTTCCCTGGAAACGGCGATCAATCGCCTGCTGGCTGCTGATCAGGATAGTGGCGAACGCCTGAAGAAGCTGGATGGCCGGCGGGTGCGGCTGGAGCTGCAGGATCTGGCCATTACCCTGGACTTTATTTTCAGTGCTTATCGGCTGGAGGTCAGCCTGGATAAGGCAGCCGAAGCGGATACTGTCATCAGCGGCAGCATGCCTGCATTGTTTGCCATGGCTCTGCCGGATGAAGAAAATCGGTGGGGCGGCCCCGGATCGCGTGTGAAAATCTCCGGCGATGCCACGCTGGCACGAGACCTGGAACGATTGTTTTCGGCAATGGACCCGGACTGGGAAGCAGGTGTGGCGCAATTTACTGGCGATGTGATGGCCTACCAGCTGGTGGCAGGATTCAAAGGCATGGCCGCAGCGCTTTTGAGCACCGGCAAACAAATGCAGCAGGTTGCGGGCGAATACCTGAGCAGTGAGCAAAGCCCCTTGCCGCAGCCTGGGGAGTTGCGCGGTTTTGCAGATGAAGTCGATAACGTGCGGGATGCGGTCGAACGGCTGGAGGCGCGCATGCGCATTCTGTTGGAAAGCCGCAACAATGCCACTCAAAAAGGCGGCGAAGCATGATTAACGGCCTGCAGCAATTCATCGGTTTGTTGCGCATCAGCGCCATTCTTGCCCGTTACCGACTGGATGATTTGCTGGAAGCTACCCACCTCTACCGGCCCATGCGCCTGCTGCGCATCCTGGCGCCGTGGACCATCAAAGCGGGAATGGCTGACAAGCCCCGGGGTGAACGCTTGCGTCTGGCTTTATCGGATATGGGGCCGGTGTTCGTCAAGTTTGGCCAGATCGTCTCCACGCGCCGTGACCTGATTCCGGCCGACATCGCCGATGAACTGGCGCTCTTGCAGGACCAGGTAGCCCCTTTCCCGGGTGAGCAGGCCATCAGCATTGTCGAAAAGGCCCTGCAGAAACCGCTGGCTGAGCTATTCAGGGAATTTGACCCTGAACCGCTGGCCTCGGCTTCCATAGCCCAGGTTCATGCGGCCACCTTGCCAGATGGACGCGAAATGGTGGTCAAAGTAGTGCGGCCCGGCATACGCCGCTTGCTGCGACGCGATATTGATCTGTTGATGGCCATCGCAACACTGGCCGAAAAATACTGGCAAGGCGGTGCTCGCGTGCGGCCACAGGGGTTTGTGCGCGAGTTTGAGGCTTTTGTTTTTGATGAGCTGGATATGCTGCGCGAAGCCTCCAATGCTTCAGTACTGCGCAGTAATTTCAAAGATTCGAAAGACCTGTATGTGCCGGAAATCTACTGGCCGTATTGCCGCGAGCAGGTGCTGGTGCTGGAGCGCATACGCGGCGTACCGGTTAACGACATCGAGCAGCTAAGGGCTCTGGGTGTTGATCTTGAGCGGCTGG
>JANOGQ010000612.1:0-4182 GCA_031406105.1 Lysobacterales bacterium
CTGCTGATCACGATGATCATCACCACCATGTTGATGTGGTACTTTGTGATTCAACCGACCGCTGCTTCCTATGCCGGCGACCTTTTAACGCAAGCCATCGCAATCAGCTACCCGATCGGCGATATGATCGTTATTGGCGCGATTGTCTCCGCCTTGCTTCGCAAACCAGATCAAGATTTCGGCTCAGTGCTCTGGCTGCTCTTTCTTTGTATGTTCTTCACTGTAGCTTCAGACGTTATTTATGCCTACAGCGGCCTGGCTGGTACCTATGTCACCGGCAGTTGGTTAGACACTGGCTGGAGTTTCGCCTCCCTGTTTTTCATATTTGCCGCCCTTCGCCAAACGTATCTCGCACCTAGCGATCCTCGCTTGATAACAGTACTGGATAAATTCGCCCAAAGTATTCCGAATATTGCTGTAATGCTGGGCGGTATCTCAACGCTCTACATTGTTTTTTTCAATAACAATCCCCAGGCCGACTGGTTGCTCGCCGGGGCAGCGCTGAGTATCCTACTGTTGATTGCCCGACCCTTAATCACGCAAACCAGTGTTCAAACCCGCCTGATAGCTCTGATGTTTTTGATAACCGTCTCCCTGCTGATGGTTGTGACGATCATCATCAGTTCACGCGCAGCGACCAAAATCGAAATGGATGCCAATCACGACCTGCAAATTATCGAAAATTCATTGTCCTCCACGGTATCCACCTGGCTGGTTTTGCACACACGCACCCTGCAGGAGATATCCACGTTACCGGACATTGTAAGTATGGAGCCTGCCCGGCAGCAGCCTACACTGATGGCTATCGCCGCTGCTCATCCAAACTTCTTACTGATTCAGACCACCGACCTGATCGGCCTTAACGTCGCCCGCAACGACAACTCTGAACTTGAGGACCACCGCGATCGCAGCTGGTTCCTGGGAGCCAAGTCGGGCGCGCCAGTGACCTTTGAGTCCGTCATCAACCCCGCCACCAGCAAGACTGCCCTCCATTTAGCCGCTCCCATCCGCGATAGCTCAGGCAATATCGTCGGTGTCGCTTCCATCATTAGTGAGATGGACGAGATTGGCACGGAAGTCTTGAATTTCAATACAGACAGCGGCAGTTATGCCTATCTTGTAGACGTCAACAACAAAGTTCTTGCGCACCCGAACCCTGCATTTAATGAAACGGAACTGAGCGACCTGAGTGAATACCCACCCGTGGCAGCCCTGCGTAAAGGGGAAACCGGCCAGATCAGCTTCACCGACGAAACCGGCGAGCGCTGGCGTGCCTACCTGGGAGTGCTCGATAACGGCTGGGGCATTGTCGCACAACAACCTGAAGACCAACTGCTTTTACAAGGACTCGAATTTAAACAGCTGTCCACCTTATTGATCACGCTGAGTGGCATTCTGATGTTTATTCTGGCGAGATTTACCATTCGCCACATGCTTAAACCTATAGGCGAACTGACGGAGACCGCCTCAGCCATCGCAGCCGGCAACCTGAACCGGTTAGCCAATGTGAAAGGCAACGACGAGTTCGGTATTCTGGCTGGCACATTCAATAGCATGACTACCCAATTGCGCGAGCTGATCGGCTCATTGGAACAGCGCGTGGCAGATCGTACCAAAGCGCTGACCACATCCGTGGAAGTCAGCCGCCGTCTTTCCTCGATTCTTGACCAAAATCAACTGGTGATTGAAGTGGTGGAGCAGGTAAAGAACGCCTTCAACTTTTACCATACCCATATTTATTTTCTTGACGAAACAAGCGGCGATTTGGTCATGGCGGGCGGCACAGGCTTGGTCGGGCAAGCACTCCTGGCTAAAGGTCACAGGATCCCTAAAGGCAAAGGCCTTGTGGGTCGTGCCGCAGAGACAAATGCTCCGGTGCTGGTATCAAACACCTCCCTGGATCCTGATTGGCTTCCCAACCCATTACTGCCTGAAACCAAATCTGAAATCGCTGTGCCCATCTCGATCCGCGATAATTTGCTGGGTATTTTGGATGTGCAGCAAAACATCACCGACGGATTGAAGCAGGATGACGTGGACATATTGCAGTCCCTTGCGGGCCAGATCGCCTTCGCATTACTTAATGCGCGCTCCTATGGAATAGCTCAACAACGAGCGGAACATGAATCCACGATCAGCTTCATCAACCAGAGTATTCAAAGCACCACCACGATCGAAGACGCATTACAAATGGCAGCACGCCAACTTGGCCGCGCATTGCGGTCTGCAGAAACACGTGTAATCCTGGAAGCTCCCCCAATCACATCCCTGCCAGACGAGTCGGTTCCGACCTCCCCTTCTGGATTTGGCAATAACGGATCCAAGCCCGCGTGAGCATGGAAAGAGGAAAGACGATGCCCTTTGTAATTGCGATATGCCATCAAAAAGGCGGAGTGGCCAAGACCACCACAACCCTCGGTCTGGGCGCATGCCTGGTGGAAAAACACGCTGAGACATTGATGATCGATCTTGACCCGCAAGCCAACCTGACAAGCAGCGTCGGAATCGATCCTGCTGAAGTGTCCTTCTCGATTGCCGAGGCATTAATGGGCGAAGCTGACCTGGCAAAGGTACGGTTGGGAACAAACCTGAAGGGTCTCGATATCGTCCCCTCCAATGCAGGCATGCTCAGCGTTGGACGTGATTTATTCCAACTCGCGGATTATGAATACCGCCTGCGCCAGATCTTAAGCGGGCCGGTTGCAGCGGACTATAAGTATGTTCTGCTGGATTGTCCGCCCTCGCTTGGGCCGCTGATCATTAATGCATTAACCGCCGCAGACTTACTGATTATCCCCACGCAGTGCGAGTATTTCTCCATTCAAGCCTTGATGGATATTTTTGAGCTTGTCAAAGTTGTCCGTGATCGGACCAACCCGACGCTGGTCTATCGCCTGTTGGTCACCATGTTTGACAGGCGCGGAAATTTTCACACTCACATGCACGCACAACTGCGGGAATATTTCAACGAAGGCCTTTTGCAGACCATCATCGGGTTTGATACCAAATTACGTGAAGCCCAGGCAGCCGGGCGGCCTATTACGATCCATGCCCCGCAAAGCCGTGGCGCGCAAAATTATCGGCAGTTGGCCGAGGAGGTAACCATCTATGTCTCAACCAAATCGCAAATACACCCGGTTTGAAGCTCTTTTATCTGAATTCAAGTCGGTTGACCCGAATCCCATCAACCAACCCTTGAACAGTGAAGTGGATGCGCTGAAAGCCCAAATCGCTTCCCTGGATGCTGAGCTTCAGGAAAACCGAAAAAAATTACAGAGCAAGACGATTGAGTCTGAAACCATCCGCACGAACCTTGAAGCGAAGGCGGTTGAACCGAATCCCCTCACCCAATCTTTGAACAGAGAAGTGAATGGGCTGAAGGCCCAAGTCGCTTCGCTGGATGCTGAGCTTCAGGAAAACCGAAATAAGTTACAGCGCATGACGATTGAGTCCGAAACCAACTTGACAAACCTTGAAGCGAAGGCGGTTGAACCGAATCCCCTCACCGAATCATTAAACAGAGAAGTGGATCAGCTGAAGGCCCAAGTCGCCGCCCAGGGTGCTGAGCTTCACGAAAACCGAATTAAGTTACGACGCATGACGATTGAGTCCGAAACCAACCCGGCGAACCTTGAAGCGAAAGCGGCTGAACCGAATCCGCTCACCCAATCTTTAAACAAAGAAGTGGATCAGCTGAAAGCCAAAGTCGCTTCACTGGATGGTGAGCTTCGGGAAAACCGAAAAAAGTTACAGAGCATGACGATTGAGGCTGGAACCCTCCCGACGAACTTTGAAGCGCAGGCGGTTGAACCGAATCCCCTCACCCAATCTTTGAACAGAGAAGTGGATGCCCTGAAAGCCAAAGTCGCTTCGCAGGGTGCTGAGCTTCAGGAAAACCGAAAAAAGTTACAGAACAAACCGAGTGAGTTCGAAACCATTCCGACAAACTACGAAGCGAAGCCGGTTATGCTGGTGGGATTCAACGAAAAACAGTTGAATGAGAACAATCAGCGCAACGCAATTCGTGTGTTGCTGGCTTTCATTGCCGTGCAGTTGTTGGTGGTAGGCTTGTTAGCTTTCCAGACCGCGCAAACGCCCACGTGGCAATTTTGGCTGTTGGACGGCTTGGGGCTGGGCTTGATGGCATTTGAAATAATCGGCCTGGTCTATGTGCGTCGAGGC